>NZ_JAWDID010000032.1:0-64779 GCF_032464875.1 Allobosea rubneri | reverse complement strand
GCTCCGCCGCCGCTCGCCCCGCTGGAGAGGCGGCTGCGCACCCAGCTGCGCCGCGGCCAGCAGGGCGTCGAGGCTGCGATCGACCTGCACGGCATGCGTCAGGACGAGGCGCATGCGGCCCTGCGCGGTTTCCTGCGCAGCCAGCAGATGCGCGGCGCCAAGCTTGTCCTGGTGGTGACCGGCAAGGGCGGCGCCGGCGATTTCGGCTTCGGCTCGGAACGTGGCGTGCTTCGCCGCAACGTGCCGCATTGGCTCAGCCTTGCCGATCTGCGGCCGCTGGTGCTCGGCTTCGACGAGGCCGAGCAGCGCCATGGCGGTTCGGGCGCGCTCTATATCCGCCTGCGCCGCCTCCGCGGGCCGCAGTCATGACGCCCTATGGCCGCAGGGTTCGCGAATTGCGCGCCGCCCGCGGCGTCACCCTCGCCCAGATGGCGCAGGCACTAGGCGTCACCCCCGCCTATCTCTCGGCGCTCGAGCATGGCAAGCGCGGCCAGCCGACCTTCACCCTGATCCAGGGTGCGATCCATGTCCTCGGCATCATCTGGGACGAGGCCGACGAACTGATCCGCCTCGCCGATCTCTCGCATCCGCGCGTCACCGTCGACACCGCCGGGCTGGAACCGGAAGCGACCCTGTTCGCCAATCGGCTCGCGCGCGAGATCGAATGGCTCGGCCCGTCCGATCTGGCGGCCCTGTCCTCTATCCTCGACAGCGCCGCCCGCCGCCGCGGCGGCGCTTGACCGAAGCTGCGCCCGATGCGACACGCCCGCAAATCCCTCAACCTCCGGAAAGCCCCATGACCTCCAAGCGCTACGACGTGCTCGCTCTCGGCAACGCCATTGTCGACGTCATCGCCACGGCCGAGGAGGATTTCCTCGCCAGCCACGGGCTGGTGAAGGGTTCGATGGCCCTGATCGATGAGGCGCGAGCGGAGTCTCTCTATGCCGCGATGGGGCCCGGCAAGGTCATCTCCGGCGGCTCGGCCGCCAATACGATCGCCGGCCTCGCTTCCTTCGGCGGCAACGGCGCCTTCATCGGCAAGGTCAAGGCCGATGAGCTCGGCGGCCTCTATCGGCATGACCTGACCTCGCTCGGCGTCGCCTTCGACACGGCGGCTGCCACCGAGGGGCCGGCGACGGCGCGCTCCTTCATCATCGTCACGCCCGATGGTGAGCGCACCATGAACACCTATCTCGGGGCCTGCCAGGGCCTCTCCCCGGCCGATGTCGACCCGGCAGCGATCGAGAACGCCGACATCGTCTATCTCGAAGGCTATCTCTGGGATCCGCCGGCGGCCAAGGACGCCTTCCGCAAGGCCTCCGAGATCGCCCACAAGGCTGGCGGCCGCGTCGCCATCACGCTCTCGGATTCCTTCTGCGTCGACCGCTACCGCAGCGAGTTCCTCGGCCTGGTGCGCAACCGCACGGTCGATCTCGTCTTCGCCAACGAGCACGAGCTGAAGAGCCTCTACGAGACCTCGGATTTCGACACGGCGCTGGCCGGCCTGCGCGCCGAGAACGTGCTCGCCGTCGTCACCCGCTCGGAGAACGGCGCGCTTGCAGTCACGCCCGAGGGCATCGTCGCCGAGCCTGTCTTCCCGATCGAGCGACTGGTCGACGCGACCGGCGCCGGCGATCTCTTCGCCGCCGGCTTCCTGTTCGGCCTGACCTCCGGCCGCGAGACCCGCGACTGCCTGCGCCTCGGCGCTCTCGCCGCCGCCGAGATCATCAGCCATGTCGGCGCCAGGCCGGATGTCGGCCTGAAGACGCTCGCCGGCAATAACGGCCTGCTCTGAACCGGCTCTTCCGGCACGACCGTCGGACCTGCGACGACACGAAAAAAGCCCGGACCGCAAGGCCCGGGCTTTCTCATTTCGGAAGCTCCTGCTGCTCAGGCGGCGCGCTGCAATCCGAGCGCGCCCCAGATCGTGCTCAGCGCCTGGACCAGGGTCTCGATATCCTCGTCCGAATGCAGCGGCGTCGGCGTGATCCGCAGCCGCTCGGTGCCGCGCGGCACGGTCGGGTAGTTGATCGGCTGGACGTAGATCGAAAAGCGCTCGAGCATCTCGTCGCTGATCTGCTTGCAGCGCACGGCGTCGCCGACCATCACAGGCACGATATGGCTGGGGTTCGGCAGATGCGGGATGCCGGCCTCGTCAAGGCGCCGGCGCAAGGTCTGAACCCGGTCCCGTTGGCGGTCGCGTTCGACCGAGCTCGTCTTGAGATGCCGGATCGCCGCGAGCGCGCCGGCCGCCAGTGTCGGCGGCAGCGAGCTCGAGAAGATGAAGCCTGAGGCGAAGCTGCGCAGATAATCGCAAAGCGCCGCAGAGCCGGTGATGTAGCCGCCCATCACGCTGAAGGACTTCGCCAGCGTGCCCTCGATCAGGTCGAGCCGGTGGCTCAGGCCGTCGCGTTCGCTGATGCCGCCGCCGCGTGGGCCATAGAGCCCGACGGCGTGGACCTCGTCGATATAGGTCATCGCCCCGAATTCTTCGGCGATGTCGCAGAAATCGGCGACGGGGGCGATGTCGCCATCCATCGAGTAGACCGATTCGAAGGCGATCAGCTTCGGCCGGGCCGGGTCCATCGCCTGCAGCTTGCGGCGCAGATCGGCGGCGTCGTTATGGGCGAAGATCGCCTTGTCGGCGCGGGAATGCCGGATGCCCTCGATCATCGAGGCGTGGTTCAGCGCATCGGTCAGGACGATGCAGCCCGGAATGCGCGAGGCCAGCGTCGAGAGCGAAGCCCAGTTCGACATGTAGCCGGAGTTGAACAGCAGCGCCCCTTCCTTGCCGTGCAGATCGGCGAGCTCACGCTCGAGCAGCACATGGTAGTGGTTGGTGCCGGCGATGTTGCGCGTCCCGCCGGTGCCGGCGCCGCAGCCGTCGAGCGCCTCGTGCATGGCCTTCAGCACCACCGGGTGCTGGCCCATGCCGAGATAATCGTTCGAACACCAGACGGTGACCTCGCGCGGACCGCCGCCGCCATGGAATATCGCGCGCGGAAACCGTCCGGCGCAGCGTTCCAGATCGGCGAAGACCCGGTAGCGGCCCTCCTTGCGGAGCTGGCTCAGCTCCTCGCGGAAAAAGCTCTCGAAATCCATCGCAACCTCCTGCGCCGCCTTCATTGTGCATTGCGCGCCGCAGGTAAAGGCGCAGCAATGTCGCGGGTTGGGCCGGCAAAGCGCGCGCAAGCGCCGATATCGGACCGCAACCAGCTTCCCATTTCCTGCGATCCGGTTCTAGATCGTCCTCAGCTGAAACGGGGACTGGCCATGGCCGTAACGATCGATGGGCGCACGCTGAAGGGCAAGCAGGTGGTGCGCGTGGCGCGGCCGGGTGCTTCCGGCCGCTATGAGAAGGCGAGCCTCGCCCCTGCCGCCCGCGCCGCCATCGCCGCGACACGCGCGCATATCGACGCGAACTTCATGAACGACGAGGCGCCGTTCATGTACTCCTTCAACACCGGCGTCGGCCTGTTCAAGGACCAGCGCGTGCTGATGTCGGAGTTGACCGAGTACCAGCGCAAAAGCGTCTATGCCCATGCCACCGGCATCGGCGAGCCCTTTGCCGAGGACGTTACGCGCGCAACGATGCTGCTGCGCGCCAATGCCTTCGCCTCGAACTATTCCGGCCCGCAGGTCGAACTGGTCGAGCGCCTGCTCGCCTGCCTGAATGCCGGCGTTCACCCGGTCATCCCGCAGAAGGGCTCGGTCGGCGCCTCCGGCGATCTTGCGCCGCTTGCCCACATGGCGGCGGCGGTCTGCGGCTTCGGCGAGGCCGAGGCCGTCTACAAGGGCAAGCGCATGCCGGCGCGTGAGGCGCTGGCCAAGGCCGGCCTCGCTCCCGATTTCCCGCTCGGCGCCAAGGATGCCTCGGCCCTGATCAATGGCTCGACCGTCTCGCTCGCCCTCGGCGTGCTGGCGACGGAGGACGCCAGGCGCTTGATCAAGGCCGCCGATATCGGCTTGGCGCTCTCGCTCGAGGCGATGCGTGGCGAGCTCGCCGCCTTCGACCCGCGCGTCCATGCGGCGCGCCCGCATCCCGGCCAGGCGCTGGTCGCGCGCAATGTGCTGAAGCTGACGCAGGGCTCGAAGCGCTGCTCCGCTTCGGCGCGCGAGACGATTTATCCCGACGAGATCGGCCGTACGCCCGGCAAGCCGCCGGCGCCGCGCGTGCAGGACGTCTACTCGCTGCGCTGCGCCCCGCAGGTCCACGGACCGGCACGCGAGGCGCTCGACTATGTCTCCCGCATCATCGCGACCGAGACCAATTCCGCCACCGACAACCCGCTGATCTTCCCCGATGGCGGCGGCTACGAGGTGATCTCCGGCGGCCATTTCCACGGCCAGTACGTGGCGCAGGCGATGGACCTGCTGGCGATCTCGATGACCGATCTCGGCTCGATCTGCGAGCGACGGCTGGCGCGGCTGATCGACCCGACGCTGAGCTATGGCTTGCCGCGCAACCTGCTTGCCGGCAAGCGCGGGCTGAATACCGGCTTTGCCACCGTGCAATGCTCGCTCTCGGCGCTGGTGATGGAGAACCGCACCCTGTCTTCGCCGGGCTCGGTCGATTCGATCCCGGGCAAGTCGAACGCCGAGGATCACGTCTCGAACTCGACCTGGTGCGGCCGCAAGGCCCGCGCCGTCGTCGAGAATGTCGAGATGATCATCGCCGGCGAGATCCTGATGGCTTGCCAGGCGCTGTCGCTGATCGCCGAGACGGCCAAGTCCCATCCGCTCGGCAAGGGCACGCAGGCCGCGCTGGACGCGGTGCGCCAGACGATCCCGCCAGCGCTCGACGGTGACCGCTGGTACGCTGCCGAGATGAACCAGGCGACGGCGCTGGTCCGTTCCGGCGCGATTGTCGAGGCGGTCGAGGCGGCGGTGGGCGCGCTGGAGTAAGGCTCTGGAGAACCCCTCTCCTGGAAGGAGAGGGGGCAGGGGTGAGGTGTTCGGACTGAAAACGTTAGCTTGGGCCTGACCGCACGGTGAGTGCGGAACCGGACTGGTCTGACGGACCCACATCTCACCCTACCCTCTCCTTACAGGAGAGGGTTCCCGCGGTCTTGTCGTCGCGGTCTCGTGGTTCAACTCAATACAGCGTCGCCTTGACGCGCTCGGGCAGCGCCTTGTCATAGGCCTCGCCGTCGAAGGTCTCGATCGCGGGGGTCCGCGCCGTGATCTCGCGCAGCATCGTGCCGGCGCTGGGCAGCGAGCGCTTGTCGACCCGGACCGCCGGGTTCCAGAGATCGGCCCGGACGACGGCCCGCGAGCACTGGAAGTAGACCGAATCGACCGAAACGACCATGACGCAGGCCGGCAGCTTGCCCGCCATGTCGAAGCGCGCGCAGAGCTCCGGATCGCTCGAAAGCGTCGCAGTGCCGTTCACGCGCAGGGTTTCGCCGTAGCCGGGGACCAGAAAGAGCATTCCGATTCGATTGTCGAACAGGATATTCTTGAGCGAATCCAGTCGGTTATTGCCTCTTCGGTCGGGAATCAGCAGCGTTTTCGCGTCGCTCACCGTGACAAAGCCCGGCAGATCGCCGCGCGGCGAGCAATCCAGCCCTTCCGGACCATTGGTCGCGAGCACGAAAAACGGCGAGGCGGCGATCAGCGCCGCATAGTTCGCATCGACATGGTCGATCTCCTTGAGGAGCGAAGCCGGCGCGACGGGGTTCGGATAGAGCGAGGCGAGCTGATCCAGCGAGGTGATGCGGTGGGCGGTCATGCCGGTCTCCGAGGCAGATAAGTCTAGACTATTTGAGTTCGCTGCGTCGCACCAGAGGAATCGCCAAAAGAAAACGCCCCCCGCATCCTGCGATGCGGGGGGCGTCCTGATTCACGTGAAACGCCTGAGCGCCTCAGGCCTTACTCGGCCTGCTGCTTCTCGCGGCTCTTCTCGGCGTCGCGGGCGGCCTTCAGCTTCTCGGTGATGTCCTCGCCGGTCTGCTGGTCGACGACCTTCATCGAGAGGCGGATCTTGCCGCGATCGTCCTGGCCGAGGAACTTGACCTTGACCTTGTCGCCTTCCTTGACGACGTCCGAGACCTTCTGGACGCGCTGGGCGGCGAGCTCGGAGATGTGGACGAGACCGTCCTTCGCGCCGAAGAAGTTCACGAAGGCGCCGAACTCCATGATCTTCACGACGGTGCCGTCATAGATCATGCCCGGCTCGGCCTCGGAGACGATCGACTTGATCCACTTGATCGCGGCTTCGATCGACTTACCGTCGGCCGAGGCGATCTTGATGGTGCCGTCGTCCTCGATGTTGACCTTGGCGCCGGTCTTCTCGACGATCTCGCGGATGACCTTGCCGCCGGAGCCGATGACTTCGCGGATCTTGTCGACCGGGATCTTCATCGTCTCGATGCGCGGCGCATACTCGCCGAGCTGGGTGCGCGAGGCCGAGAGGGCCTTGCTCATCTCGCCGAGGATGTGGTCGCGACCGCCCTTGGCCTGGCCGAGGGCGACCTTCATGATCTCCTCGGTGATGCCGGCGATCTTGATGTCCATCTGCAGCGAGGTGATGCCCGCGGCGGTACCGGCGACCTTGAAGTCCATGTCGCCGAGATGGTCCTCGTCACCGAGGATGTCGGAGAGCACCGCGAAGCGCTCGCCTTCCAGGATCAGGCCCATGGCGATGCCCGCGACCGGCGCCTTCAGCGGCACGCCGGCATCCATCAGCGCCAGCGAGGTGCCGCAGACGGTGGCCATCGAGGAGGAGCCGTTCGACTCGGTGATCTCCGAGACGACGCGGATCGTGTAGGGGAACTCCGCCTTGGCCGGCAGCATCGGGCGGATGGCGCGCCAGGCGAGCTTGCCATGGCCGATCTCGCGACGGCCGGGCGAACCCATGCGGCCGGTCTCGCCGACCGAATAGGGCGGGAAGTTGTAGTGCAGCAGGAAGGTCTCCTTGTAGGTGCCTTCCAGCGAGTCGATGAACTGCTCGTCATCGCCCGTGCCGAGCGTGGTCACGACCAGCGCCTGGGTCTCGCCGCGGGTGAACAGCGAGGAGCCGTGGGTGCGCGGCAGGACGCCGGCCTCGGCGACGATCTTGCGCACCGTCTTGACGTCGCGTCCGTCGATGCGGATGCCGTCGTCGAGGATGTTCCAGCGCACGATCTTGGCCTGGGCTTCCTTGAACTGGGCCCCGACCTTCTCCTTGCTGAAGGTCGAAACGCCATCCGGCGCATCCGAGACCAGCGCGGCGACGACCTTGGCCTTGACGGCGTCGACGGCGGCATAGCGCTCGGCCTTGGCGGTGATCTTGTAGGCGGCGCGCAGCTCGGCCTCGCCGACCTTCATGATCGCGTCGAGCACGGCCTGGTCGTCCGGCGGGTTGAACTCGCGCGGCTCCTTGGCGGCCTTCTCGGCGAGGCGGATGATCGCGTCGATCACCGGCTGGAAGTGCTTGTGGCCGAACATCACGGCGCCGAGCATGATCTCCTCGGAGAGCTCCTTGGCCTCCGACTCGACCATCAGGACGGCGTCCTGGGTGCCGGCGACGACGAGGTCGAGCGCCGATTCCTTCACTTCGTCGATCAGCGGGTTGAGCTTGTAGGCGCCGTCGACATAGCCGACGCGGGCGGCGCCGACCGGGCCCATGAAGGGCACGCCGGAGAGCGTCAGCGCGGCGGAGGCGGCGACCATGGCGACGATGTCGGGATCATTCTCGAGATCGTGCTGCAGCACGGTCACGATCACCTGGGTGTCGTTCTTGTAGCCATCGGCGAAGAGCGGACGGATCGGCCGGTCGATCAGGCGCGAGACCAGCGTCTCCTTCTCGGTCGGGCGTCCCTCGCGCTTGAAGTAGCCGCCGGGGATGCGGCCGGCCGCGAAGGTCTTTTCCTGGTAGTTCACGGTCAGCGGGAAGAAGTCGAAGCCCGGCTTCGGCTCCTTGGCCGAGACGATGGTCGCGAGCACGACGGTCTCGCCATAGGTGGCGAGCACGGCGCCGTCAGCCTGGCGGGCGATCTTGCCGGTTTCGAGCACGAGCTTGCGCCCGCCCCAGATCAGCTCTTCGGTTTGGATGTCGAACATGGATTTTCTTTCGGTCGGATGCGATCCGCCCCGCGCCCTTTGGCCCATGGGCAAGACGGCAAAACGCTCGGTCGTACAGTTCAGCCGCGCCCGAGCGCTCGGCGATCCTGCCATGGGCGTCCGCAACGCCCGGTGGATCATGCGGAAAGCCGCCCCATGCGGCCGCCGCATTCAAGAAGGGTAATGCCGCACCATTGCGGCCGGCCCCTTGAAGAACCGCCCGGAGCGACGAGGCACCGGGCGGGAATTCATCTCGCGATCAGCGGCGGATGCCGAGCTTCTCGATCAGCGTGCGATAACGGCCTTCGTTCTTGCCCTTGAGATAGTCGAGCAGCGAACGGCGCTGGGAGACCATCTTGAGCAGGCCGCGACGCGAATGGTTGTCCTTGTGATGGGACTTGAAGTGGCCGGTCAGATTGTTGATGCGCTCCGTCAGGATCGCGATCTGGACTTCCGGCGAGCCGGTGTCGTTCGGCTTGGTGGCGTGTTCCTTCACGAGCGCGGTCTTGCGCTCAGCAGTGATCGACATCGTGCTTTCCTTCGGTTCGAATGTTGATCTGGCGGGCCAGGCCGGGATGTCGTCCAGCAAGGTCCGAAGCCCGCATCGCCTCATCGCGGAGAGGATGCGCCGCCGGCGGCTAGGGCCGGTTGGCTGGGGCATATACACGAAAACGCCGGAAAGGCTAGCGCCACGCTCTGGAACCTTGGTCGGCCCCGCCGGTTGACCAGAGCGTGTCAGTCACCAGCCCGGGGGTCGATATCATGCGCCAGCTGCCCAAGGACCGCCTCATCGCCGCGCTTGGCGCCCAGCTCCTGGCCGAGCGCGAGACCCGCGACGCCTTGCGCGAGGTCATCGCCAACGGCCAGCTTGATCGCGAGGTCCTGCTCGCCATCCTTGCCGACCCCGTGCCGGTCGTCACCAGCGACGAACTGGCACGCGTCGAGGCCTGGTTGCGCGAGCTGCCGCCCGCCCTGCCGCCGCGCCGGCCTGCCCTGAGGGCGGCCTGATGGCCCCGCGCCCGGCCTGGAAGGGCTATCTCAAGCTCTCGCTGGTCTCCTGCGCCGTCGAGCTGACTTCGGCGACCGACCATAGCGAGAAGGTCTCCTTCCGCGTCATCAACCGCAAGACCGGCAACACCGTCCGCCGCCAATATATCGACAGCGTCAGCGGCAAGCCGGTCGATCAGGACGACGAGGTCAAAGGCTATGAGATCGGCAGCGACGAATACCTCCTCATAGACGAGGATGAGATCGACGCGGTCCAGATCGAGAGTTCCCACACGCTCTCGATCGAGCAGTTCGTCGACCGCGCCGCGATCCCGCAGATCTATTTCGATCAGCCCTATTATCTCAGCCCCTCCGACGAGGTCTCGGAAGAGGCCTTTGCGGTGATCCGCGAGGCGATGGCGAAGCAGAAGAAGGCCGGCATCGCCCGGATCGTGCTCTATCGCCGCGAGCGGCCGGTGATGATCGAGCCCTTCGACAAGGGGCTGCTGCTGACGACGCTGCGCTACGACAAGACCGTGCGCCAGCCGGACGAGGTCTTCGACGGGCTGCGCAAGGGCAAGCTCGACCCGGAACTCGTCGATCTCGCCACCCACATCATCGAGAAGAAGCAGGCCAGGTTCGATCCGAGCGGCTTCGAGGATCGTTACGAGGAGGCGCTGCTGGCGCTGATCGAGGCCAAGCGCAAGGGCAGAAAGCCGCCGGTTGCGAAGCCGGCCGAGCGTCCCACCAATGTGGTCAACCTGTTCGAGGCGCTGAAGAAGAGCCTCGGCGAGGAAGAGGACGCGCCGCGCAAATCCGCCTCCGGTGGCAAGAAGCCAGCGAGCGGCAAGCCGGCGAAGAAGGCCGTCGCTGCCAAGACCAGGAAGAGTGCCTGACCCGCCGCGGAGGGCGCCATGGCCAATCTCGACCTCTACCGCGCGAAGCGGGATTTTTCGCGGACGCGTGAGCCGAAAGGCGCAGCGAAACGCCGGAGCAGGGCGGAGCAGGCCGGCGGCGTCTTCGTGATCCACAAGCACGCCGCACGTCGTCTCCATTACGACCTCAGGCTCGAGCATGATGGCGTGCTCTGGTCCTGGGCGGTGACGCGCGGCCCGAGCCTCGACCCCGCCGAGAAGCGTCTCGCGGTCCATGTCGAGGACCACCCGCTCGAATATGGCGGCTTCGAGGGCACGATTCCCGAAGGCGAATACGGCGCCGGCTCGGTCATCATCTGGGACGAGGGCAAGTGGCTGCCGGAGAGCGATCCAGTCCGCGGCATGGAGAAAGGCCATCTCGCCTTCACGCTCGAAGGCCACAAGCTCGGCGGCCGCTGGCATCTGGTCAGGCTGAAGCCGCGCCGGGGCGAGAAGCGCGACAACTGGCTGCTGATCAAGGTCGACGACGATTTTGCCCGTGATGACGAGGATATCCTGGAGGCCGCGCCGGATTCTGTGAATTCGGGCCGCAGCGTCGCGGAGGTCGGCGAGGATCCCGCAGGCGACGTCTGGTCGACCGACGAGAAGCCCGCGAAAGGGCGCAAGCCCAAGAGTGCCAAGCCCAAGACCGGCGAGTCCAGCACAGTAAGGGCCAAGGCCGAAGGCGAGGAACTGCCGCGCTTCGTTGAACCCTGCCTCGCGATCCTGCAGGACAAGCCGCCGAGTGGCGACAACTGGCTGCACGAGGTCAAGTTCGACGGCTACCGGCTGCAGGCGCGGATATCCGGCGGAAAGGTCAAGCTGCTGACCCGCACCGGTCTCGACTGGAGCGAGCGCTTCGGCGCGCCGATCGCTTCGGCCCTCGCGGCGCTTCCCTGCGAGACGGCGCTGATCGACGGAGAACTCGTGGCATTGGGCGAGAACGGCATCTCCTCCTTCTCGGCGCTTCAGGCCGCGTTGTCGGAGGGCGAGACGGCCGATCTTGTCTTCTATGCCTTCGACCTGCTCCATCTCGACGGCGAAGATCTGCGGGCGGAACCGCTGCTCGCGCGCAAGGAAAGGCTGGAGGAGCTGCTGCAGGCTGCGAAACCCGACGCAGCCCTGCGCTACAGCGAGCACTTCGTCGAGCCCGGCCAGACCATGCTCCGCCATGCCTGCCGCATGGGGCTGGAGGGCGTGATCTCGAAGCGGGTGGACGCGCCCTATCGCAGTGGCCGGGGCCGCGACTGGATCAAGTCGAAATGCACGCAGCGCCAGGAATTCGTCATTGCCGGCTATGTCCCGTCCAAGGCGTCGCGCAACCAGCTCGGCTCGCTCGTCCTCGGCTATCATGAAGGCGGGGAACTGAAGCCGGCAGGCCGCGTCGGCACCGGCTTCACCCGCAAATCGGCCGCGGACCTGAAGCGGCGGCTGGACGCGCTCGCCGCTGAAGCCGCGCCTTTCGAGGGGGCGGCGGGGCGCGAGCGTGGTATCGTCTGGGTGAAGCCTGAACTCGTCGCGGAGATCGCCTTCGGCTCCTGGACGGCCTCGAAGACGCTGCGGCATTCGGCCTTCCTCGGCCTGCGCGAGGACAAGCCGGCTGATGAAGTGATCGAGGAGAAGCCGACCAAGGCTGCGGCGAGCAGGGGGCGATCAGCGGCAAAGCCGGCGCCGCCGAGGGCATCCCGGCGGGAGACCACCGTGACGTTGAGCAATCCCGACAAGCCGCTCTGGCCCGATATCGGCTTCACCAAGCAGAACCTCCTCGACTACTACGCCAGTGTCTGGGAGCGCATGGCAGCCTTCGTCGTCGAACGGCCGTTGAGCCTGCTGCGCGCGCCCGATGGTGTCGGCGGACAGGTCTTCTTCCAGAAGCATGCCGGCGCCGGACTGCACAAATCCGTGGCCCGGATGAAGGACAAGGATGGCGAGGAGCTGCTCTTCATCCGCGATTTTGATGGTCTCGCGGCTTTGGTCCAGCTCGGCACGGTCGAGATCCATCTCTGGGGCGCGAAGGCGGATGCCGTCGAGACCCCGGATCAGGTGATTTTCGACCTCGACCCGGACAAGGGCGTGCCCATCGAACGGGTGCGCGACGCGGCGCTGACGGTCCGCAATCGCCTTGATGAACTCGGCTTCGAAAGCTTCCTCAAGACCTCCGGCGGCAAGGGCTTTCATGTCGTCATGCCGCTGAAGCCGAAGTCCGGCTGGGACGAGATCAAGACGTTCGCGCGCGACTTCGCCAAGGCGATGGAGCAGGCCGAGCCGAAGCTCTACACCGCGACCTTGTCGAAGCAGGCGCGGCGCGGCCGCATCTTCGTCGACTATCTGCGCAATGGCCGCGGCGCGACTGCGATCGCCCCGTTCTCGACCCGCGCCCGTCCCGGTGCTGCCGTCGCCATGCCGGTCGCCTGGGAGATGCTGGAGAAGGAGCTTGCGCCAGATGCCTTCAAGGCGTCGACGATCATCGAGAACGGGCCGCCCGAGGACGCCTGGACGGGCTTCTTCAGCCCGAAACGCGCCCTGAAGGGCCGCTGATCAGGCGGCGAGCTCGCCGCGATCATAGCGCCGCTGTGCCTCCTCGACCTCGCCGATATGCTCCTCCGCCCATTGCGTCAGCGCCTGCACGGTGCCGGCGAGCGTCCGCCCGAGCGGCGTCAGCGCATATTCGACGGTGACCGGCACCGTCGGAAAGGCGCGGCGCGAGATCAAACCGTCGCGTTCCAGGCTCTTCAGCGTCTGCGACAGCATTTTCTGCGAGATGCTGTCGATCCGCCGGCGCAGTTCGTTGAAGCGCAGCGTCTCCTGCTCGAGCAGGATCAGGATCAGCACCGCCCATTTGTCGCCGATCCGGTCGAGCACGCGCCGGGTCGGGCATTGGGCGTTGAACGGGTCGGGGCGCTGCAGCATGGCGGTTTCCGGCAGGTGACCTTGTGCGGCGAAAGTGCCTTCTTGAGTGAAAATCGCACAGGCGCCATCTGGTGTCTATCGGGATGCAGGTTCCCAATGGATACCAGGAGATCGACATGAATATCGCTTTGATCGGCGCAACCGGCTTCATCGGCTCGCGCCTGCTCACCGAACTGACACGCCGAGGCCATAAGGTCACCGCCATCGTCCGCAATCCCGAGAAGGTTCCGGCCGGCGCCGGCATCAGCGCCCGCAAGGGCGATGTCTTCGACCGCGACGGCCTTTCCGCCCTCCTCGCCGGCCATGATGCGGTGATCAGTGCGGTGCATTTTTCGGCGAGCGATGCTGCGACGCTGCTGGCGGCCGTCAAGCAGTCCGGCGTGACGCGCTATCTCGTGGTCGGCGGTGCCGGGAGCCTCGAAGTCGCGCCCGGCGTGAAGCTGTTCGACACCAAGGAGTTCCCGGCAATCTATCTCGACGAAGCCAGGAAGGGCGGTGCCTTCCTCGACCTGCTGAAGGCCGAGACGGCGCTCGACTGGACCTTCCTCTCGCCTTCGGCGCTGATCCAGCCCGGTGAGCGCACCGGGAAATTCCGCCTCGGCAAGGATCAGCTCCTCGTCGACGCGAACGGCAACAGCGCGATCTCGGCCGAGGATTATGCGATCGCGCTGGTCGACGAGCTGGAAAAGCCGGCGCATTCGCGCCAGCGCTTCACCGTCGGCTACTGAGCGCAGCTCTGGTCTCGGTCGGGGCTTATCGGAGCTGATCGAAGCGGCCGGGTCGTCCCGGGTGACCCATCGGGTCCGACCTCCGGTCGGCCCGACGGCAGTCTCCGGGAGACCCGGGATCCATGCCGGAACGGTTCAGGAATGGATCCCGGATCGGCGCCGCTGAAGCGACTTGTCCGGGATGTCTCGCTTCTTCCGAGAGCGACCCCTCTCGACTCAGAGCAGCCCGCGCTTGGCGAGGCTGCGCATCAGATGCGAGGCGCCGAAGCGCCAGGGCTCGCACTCGTCGGTGCGGCGCATCCGGTTGATCAGCGCGCCGAGCTCGGGCGCGGCGATGGTGACGACGTCGCCGTATTTATGGGTGAAGCCGCCGCCCGGCGCGTCGCGATCCTGGATCGGCGCGAACATCGTGCCGAGATAGAGCGCCGCGCCGTCAGGATAGTGGTGGTGCGGGTTGAGCATCTGCGCGGCGAGGTCGGCCGGGTCGCGGCTGATCTTGGCGATCGAGGACGAGCCTTCGAGCTTGAAGCCGTCCTCGCCCTCGACGGTCAGGGTCACCGTCGTCTTGCGGACATGGTCGAGCGAGAAGCCGGCATCGAAGAAGCGGATGAACGGGCCAATCGTCGCCGCCGCGTTGTTGTCCTTGGCCTTGCCGAGCAGCAGGGCCGAGCGGCCCTCGACATCCCGCAGATTGACGTCGTTGCCGAGGCTGGCGCCGACGATCCGGCCGTCCGAGGCGACGATCAGCACGATCTCGGGCTCGGGATTGTTCCAGGTCGAGGTCGGATGCAGCCCGGCATCGGCGCCGGTGCCGACCGCCGAAAGCGGCTGGCCCTTGGTGAAGATTTCGGCATCGGGGCCGATGCCGACTTCGAGATACTGGCTCCAGGCGTTCTGGGCGATCAGCACCTCCTTCAGGCGCATCGCCTCGGCCGAGCCGGGCTTCAGCTTGGAGAGGTCGTCGCCGATCAGCTTGCCGATCTCGGTGCGGATCGCCGCCGCGGCGGCCGGGTTGCCGCGCGCCTTCTCCTCGATCACGCGCTCCAGCATCGAGATCGCGAAGGTGACGCCGGCGGCCTTGACCGCCTGCAGATCGACCGGCGTCAGCAGCCAGGGCTTGCTCGTGTCCCGGCCCTCGGCCGGCGTGTTGGCGAGGATCTCGGCGAGGCTGCCGACGCGCTCGCCCTTCGCCGCGGCGAGCGCCGCCGCCGGATCCTTGCTCTCGCAGAGATCGCGCATCGTTGCGAAGGCCGAGCTGATATCGACGAGGTCGTCGCCGCGTAGGACGACGACGGAGGGGCCGCCGAGCTCAGGGCGCCAGACACGTCCGGCCAGGGCGGCGCGGGCGGCATCGGCCGGCAGGGTGTTGGCGGGCGTGAGCGAGAGCGTCGGCATCGTGATCGGGTCCATTCGGGCAGGCTTTCAGGCCGGGCAGAACAGCCGCTTCCGCAGGATTGTGCAAGTGCCCGGCGCTGCTTCCATCGCAAGGGGGCAATGTCATCGTTTTGTCATTGAAACGTCGCCCCGGCTTCATGCTAGCTTGCGCACCAACGACAAGAGCCGCCTGCTTCCTTTGCAGGGCGGGAAGGGAGAATGCCATGACCGTGAAACTGACGACGCTTGCTTCGGTGGCTGCCTTCGCGATGGCCGCGGCCTCGCCGGCCCTGGCCCAGACCGAGATCCAGTGGTGGCACGCGCTGACCGGCGCCAACAACGACGTGGTCGTCAAGCTCGCCGAGGAGTTCAACGCCTCGCAGAAGGACTACAAGGTCGTCGTCGCCTATAAGGGCTCCTATCCCGACACGCTGAACGCCGGCATCGCCGCCTTCCGCGCCGGCAACGCCCCGCACATCCTGCAGGTCTTCGAGGTCGGCACCGGCACGATGATGTCGGCCAAGGGCGCCGTGAAGCCCGTGCACGAGCTGATGAAGGACGCCGGCGAGGCCTTCGATCCCAAGGCCTATCTGCCGGCGATCACCGGCTATTACTCGACCCCGAAGGGCGAGATGCTCTCCATGCCGTTCAACTCGTCGAGCATGGTGATGTGGTACAACAAGGACGCCTTCAAGAAGGCGGGCCTCAACCCCGACGCGCCGCCCAAGACCTGGCCGGAAGTCTTCGAGGCCGGCAAGAAGCTCAAGGCCGCCGGCTTCGACAAGTGCGGCTTCACCAATGCCTGGGCGACCTGGGCGAACATCGAGCAGTTCGGCGCCTGGCACAACATCCCGCTCTCGACCAAGGTCAACGGCATGGAGGGCTTCGATGCCGTCTTGACCTTCAACAAGGACCCGATGTTCCTGAAGCACTGGACCAATCTGGTCGAGCTGCAGAAGGACAAGACCTACGATTATTCCGGCCGCACCAACACCGGCGAGGGCCGTTTCACTTCGGGCGAGTGCCCGATCATGCTGACCTCCTCGGGCTTCTTCGGCAACGTCAAGGCGAACGCCAAGTTCGACTGGGCCAACGCGCCGATGCCGTATTATCCGGAGGCCGCCGGCGCCCCGCAGAACTCGATCATCGGCGGCGCCTCGCTCTGGGTGATGGGCGGCAAGAAGGCTGATGAATACAAGGGCGTCGCCAAGTTCTTCACCTTCCTGTCGAATGTCGACCGCCAGGTGAAGCTGCACACCGAGTCCGGTTATCTGCCGATCACCAAGGCCGCCTATGAGAAGGTCAAGGCTTCGGGCTTCTACAAGGACAAGCCCTATCTCGAGACACCGATCCTCGAGCTCAACAACAAGGAGCCGACCGACAACTCGAAGGGCCTGCGCTATGGCAGCCTCGTCCAGATCCGCGATATCTGGTCCGAGGAGCTGGAGGCGGCGCTGAACGGCCAGAAGTCGCCGCAGGCGGCGCTCGATGCCGCGGCTGAGCGTGGCAACCAGATGCTGCGCCAGTTCGAGCGCACGGCCAAGTAAGGCCGCTGACCGGAGGCCGGGACGCCCGTCCCGGCCTTCTTCTTCCTGCCAGGGCGGCCGATGCAGAAATACGCGCACTTCAAGGGCCTGACGATCCCGCTGCTTCTGCTCTTGCCGCAGCTCGCGATCACGCTCGTCTTCTTCTACTGGCCGGCGAGCCAGGCGGTCTGGCAGAGCTTCCTACTGCAGGACGCCTTCGGCATTTCGACCGAATTCGTCTGGTTCGAGAATTATCGCCAGCTCTTCTCCAGCCCGGAGTACTACAAGGCGCTGGTCAACACCGCGATCTTCTCGGTCTTCGTCGCGGCGCTCTCGCTGTCGATTGCCTTGCTCTTTGCGGTGATGGCCGACCGGGCGATCCGCGGCGCCGAGATCTACAAGACGCTTCTGATCTGGCCTTATGCAGTCGCGCCCGCCATTGCCGGCGTGCTCTGGATCTTCATGTTCGATCCTTCGCTCGGCATGCTGGCGCGCGGCCTGCGCAGCCTCGGCATCGCCTGGAATCCCAAGCTCGACGGCACCGACGCGATGACGCTGGTGATCATGGCGGCGACCTGGAAGCAGATCAGCTACAATTTCCTGTTCTTCCTCGCCGGCCTGCAGTCGATCCCGAAGAGCGTGATCGAGGCGGCAGTGATCGACGGGGCCCGGCCGATGCGCCGCTTCTGGACGATCATCTTCCCGCTGCTTTCGCCGACGACCTTCTTCCTGCTGGTCGTCAACCTCGTCTACGTCTTCTTCGACACCTTCGGCATCATCGACACCGTGACCGGCGGCGGGCCCTCGGGCGCCACCACCACCCTGGTCTACAAGGTCTTCTCCGACGGCAAGGGCGGCTCCGATCTCGGCGGCTCGGCGGCGCAGTCGGTCGTGCTGCTGATCATGGTGATCGCCATGACCGCCTTCCAGTTCCGCTTCATCGAGCGCAAGGTGAACTACTGATGGCCTCCGAGCTCACCCTCCCGTCATGGTCGGGCTTGTCCCGACCATCCACGCCTTTTGTGGTCGAAGGCCGTGTTCAAGACGTGGATGCTCGCCACAAGGGCGAGCATGACGGCTGGACGAGCGGAGGCGCGCGCTGATGGCGTCCGTGCTCTGGCAGGAACTCACCGCCGAGGAATTGCGGGCCAAGGCGGCGAACGATGCCGTCGTCGTGCTCCCCGTCGCCTCGATGGAGCAGCATGGGCCGCATCTCGCCGTCGGCGTCGACACCGTGCTCTGCGGCGCCGTCTGCAAGCTCGCGGCCGAGCGCGCCGCGGATCTCGAGGTCGTGGTGGCGCCGACGCTCTGGTGCGGCATGGCCGAGCACCACATGGCCTTCGGCGGCACCTTCACCTTCGACATCCCGACCTATCGCGCCGTGCTGCTCTCGCTGCTGAAGAGCCTGGAGCGGCATGGCTTCCACCGCGTCGTCATCGTCAACGGCCATGGCGGCAACATCGCCGCGCTCTCGGCCTTCCTGCCGGATTTCGCCCGCGAGACCTCGCTCTCGATCCGGGCGACGACCTATTTCCTGCTGGCGCAGCAGGAGATGGCGCCGTTCATGGAAGACCAGACCAGCGTGATGCACGCCTGCGAGGTCGAAAGCGCGATGATGATGGCGATTGCGCCCGATCTCGTCCGCAACGACCGGCTGCCCGAGGCCTTCGGCATGCGCGACGCCGACCCGGCGGCGCTGATGCGCCCGACAGTGGCGCGCTATCGGCCCTTCCGCGAGATGACCGAGACCGGCGTGATCGGCGATGCCCGCAAGGCAACGCCCGAGAAGGGCCGCGCCTTCCTGGATGCGGCGGCGGACGCGCTGGCGCGTCTGCTGCGCGAGCGTGGAGACCATGCCTGATGGTCGAGGACCG
Source organism: Allobosea rubneri (assembly GCF_032464875.1). Taxonomy (NCBI): domain Bacteria; kingdom Pseudomonadati; phylum Pseudomonadota; class Alphaproteobacteria; order Hyphomicrobiales; family Alloboseaceae; genus Allobosea; species Allobosea rubneri. Next base: position 46,423 of record NZ_JAWDID010000032.1, on the reverse strand, counting down.
CCGCCTGGGCGATGCGATCGCCTATACGATCCTGACGATCGGCGTGCTGATCGTCGCCTTCCCGGTCTGGCTGACCTTCGTCGCCTCGACCTGGGACAACGCCACCATCATCAACGGGCAGTTGCCGCTCTATCCCGGCCCGCATTTCTTCGAGAACTACTACCGCATCCTCTTCGTCGGCACCTCCGGAACGACCCGTGAGCCGGTGATCGGGATGATGTTCAACTCCTTCGTGATGGCGATGACGATCGCGCTGGGCAAGATCTTCATCTCCGTGCTCTCGGCCTATGCGATCGTCTATTACCGCTTCCCGTTCCGGATGGCGGCCTTCTGGATCATCTTCGTCACGCTGATGCTGCCCGTCGAGGTCCGCATCTTCCCGACCTTCAAGGTCGTCTCCGATCTGCGCATGCTCGACAGCTATCAGGGCCTCGCCGTGCCGCTGATCGCCTCGGCGACCGGCACGCTGCTGTTCCGGCAGTTCTTCATGACCATCCCCGACGAACTCCTCGAAGCCTCGAAGATCGATGGCGCCGGTCCGTTCAAGTTCTTCAAGGACACGGTCTGGCCGCTCTCGCTCACCACCATTGCGGCGCTGTTCGTCATCCAGTTCATCTATGGCTGGAACCAGTATCTCTGGCCGCTTCTGGTCACCACCAAGGATTCGATGCAGACCATCGTCATCGGCATCCGCAAGATGATCGTCACCTCCGACGCCCTGACCGAATGGCAGCTCGCCATGGCCACCGCCATGCTGGCCATGCTGCCCCCGGTCTTCGTCGTCATCGCCATGCAGAGGCTCTTCGTGAAGGGCCTCGTGGAAACCGAGAAGTAAGCCGCCAATGGCTCAGGTCACGCTCAGCAACGTTAAGAAGGTCTATGCCGGCGGCGTCGAGGCGGTGAAGGGCGTCTCCTTCGACATCCCCGATGGCGGCTTCTGCGTCCTCGTCGGCCCCTCCGGCTGCGGCAAGTCGACCCTTCTGCGCATGGTCGCCGGGCTGGAGACGATCTCGGCCGGTGAGGTCGCGATCGGCGAGCGCGTCGTCAACCAGGTCGAGCCGGCGGACCGCGACATCGCCATGGTCTTCCAGAACTACGCGCTCTATCCGCATATGAGCGTCTACGACAACATGGCCTATGGCCTGCGCAATCGCGGCACGCCCAAGGACGAGATCGAGAAGCGCGTCGCCGAGGCGGCCCGCATCCTCGCCATCGAGCCCTTCCTGCAGCGCCGGCCGCGCCAGCTCTCCGGCGGCCAGCGCCAGCGCGTCGCCATGGGCCGCGCCATCGTGCGCAAGCCGCAGGTCTTCCTGTTCGACGAGCCGCTCTCCAATCTCGATGCCAAGCTCCGCGTCCAGATGCGCGTCGAGATCAAGAAGCTGCAGCGGGCGCTGGGCGTCACCTCGATCTACGTCACCCATGACCAGGTCGAGGCGATGACGCTCTCCGACAAGCTCGTCGTGATGAATGGCGGCCAAGTCGAGCAGATTGGCGTGCCCTCGGAGGTCTATCGCAAGCCGGCGAGCCGGTTCGTCGCGACCTTCATCGGCTCGCCGCCGATGAACCTCCTGCCCGGCAAGGTCGACGGCCCCGGCATCGTCGCGCTCGGCGAGGCGATCCTGCAGGCCCGCGACCTGCGCGAGGATCTGCCGGCCGGCACGGCGGTCGAGGTCGGCTTGCGGCCCGAGGATGTCGAGATCGCCTCGGAAGGCGCCGCCGGCTCCCTGCCCTTCGACGTCGATTTCGTCGAGGAGCTCGGCGCGACCCAGCTCTTCCACGGGCGCCTCGCCGAGCATGGCTTCGTCATGCAGGCCGGGACGGGCGAAGTCGCGGCGCAGCCGGGCCGGCTCTGGATCACCGTCGATCCCGACCGCGTCCATGTCTTCGACGCCGCCACCGGCTTGCGGCTCGGCCGGGCCTGACGCCTTTTTCGCTCAGTATCCGGCGGCGCGGCGCAAGAGGTCGAGGCCGACCAGGGTCAGCGCTGCCTTCACGGTGATCAGGAACCAGCGCTCGGGCAGCCGGTCGAGCAGCTTGGTACCGGCGATCGTGCCGGCGAAGCCCGAGGCGATCATCGCCGCGATCAGCGGCACCCAGTCGGTGAAGGCGAAGCCGAGGGCGCCGAAGGCGAAGACCTTGAGCAGATGCTGGAAGGTCTGGCAGGCGGCATGGGTCGCGACAAGCTGGCGCTTCTCCAGGCCGAGCGGCAGCAGCAGCGCCTGCACGAAGGGGCCGACGGCGCCGACGAACATGCTGACGATGCTGGCGAGCGCTCCGCCGATCACCAGCCCCGAGGAGGCGAGGCCGGGAATCCGCGGCTTCGGCACCCAGGTCATCGCCAGGATGAAGCTGCCGAGCACGCCGAGCAGGATTCGCTCCGGCAGGGCGATTACGACATAGGCACCGATCACCACGCCGATGACCGACCCGGCGGTGAAGCGCGCCACCAGCGGCCAAAGCGTATGCGCCCGCTGCACGATCGTCCGGCCGACATTGGAGCCGAACTGGACGAGGCCGTGCACCGCGATCACCACGCCGGGCGGCACCGCTCCTGCGAGCGCGCCGAGCATCGCGACTCCGCCGCCAATGCCGAAGGCCGCGGTGAAGGCCGAGGTCAGGAAGCTGATTGCGATCAGCAGGAACGCGATGGCCGGCGAGAGGCCGGTCGGAAGCAGCGTCGGGAGCATGGTGGGAGATTCCAGGCGAGGCTGCCCTTGTGGCATCGCCTGCCTGCTTCGGCAACGCGGCCTGCGGAAACCATTCCGTCGATTTGCGCTTTACAAGCGCCGCCGCAAGGCCTTCCCTCACGTCAAGGCCGGAGCTGCCCGCATGAGGTCGTTCGACCCGCCCGGCGCGGCAAGCAGAGAGCCGTCTCAGGTAGCGTCATTCGGGAGTAGCGTCATGTCCCGCTTCTTCGGCCTTATGGCCTTCGTCTTCGCCGTGCTTTTCAGCCTCAGCCCCGCGCAGGCTGGGGTCAACGTTCGCATCGACATCGCCGCCCAGAGGATGACCGTTACGACCAGCGATGGCGAGGTCCACAACTGGGCGATCTCCTCCGGCCGCAAGGGTTTCCGCTCGCCGAACGGCGTCTATCGTCCGACCCGGCTCGAGCGCAGCTGGTACTCGCGCAAATATGGCGGCGCGATGCCCCATTCGGTCTTCTTCCGCGGCGGCTACGCCATCCATGGCACGACGGCGGTCGGCGCGCTCGGCCGGCCGGCCTCACATGGCTGCATCCGCCTCCACCCGGCCAATGCCGCCAAGCTCTTCGCGCTGGTCAAGAAGCACGGTGCCGGCGCGACCCGCATCGCGCTCAACGGTGCCGCGACCGACAACTATTCGCGCTTCGCCAGCGCCTCAGGCGGCAGCAAGGTCGCCAAGGCCAAGCTGAAGAGCAGCAAGACCCAGATCGTCCAGGCCAAGAAGATCAAGGCCGAGAAGGCGCAATTCGCCGCGAGGCAGCGTAATGCCCCGGGCTGGGGCGAGGCGCGCGAGCAGATCCTGCTGCGGCCGGCCCTGCCGCCGGGCGCCTATGGCTATCAGCCCTATTATGGCGGCTCGGGCTATGGCGGCTCCGGCTGGCGCTGAGATCTCCGGTTAGAGCGCCTCGGCCGAGATCCGCATCCAGCCTTCGAGCGTCTCGCCCGGCTCCAGTCGTTTGAGCGGCGAGGCGGCACGGACCACGGCCTCGCTCGGCGCGCCCGCGGCGTGGCTCTGGGGCTCGACGCAGAGGAAATCGGCGCCGGCCGGTGCCCAGACCACAGGGCAGCGCAGGCTCTCGCTCGCGCTGATCGTGATCGCAAGCCCGGCGGAGGGTGTCTCGATCCGCGCCGTGCCATCCCAGCCGAGGAAGCTCCAGGCCGTCTCCGTTCCGGTCGCGAAGACTGGTTTGCCGGCATAAGGCCCGCCGGCTTCCAGCGCCTGCGTGCCGGTGGCGCGGAACTTCTCGCCGAAGATCAGTGCGCCGGTCGCGGTCATACCGAGCCGCGTATCGGCCGCGCAGGGAAACCAGGGGTGCAACCCCATGCCGAAGGGTAGGGCCGTGTCCGACTCGTTGGTGAGTGAAAGCGCGATGGTCATACCGGCCTCGTCGAGGCGGATGTCCTGCCTTGCCAGGTAGCGATAGGGGTCGGGACCGGCACTACGGCGGTGGACCAGAACGGTATGGCTGATATCCTGCCTTTCCACCTCCCAGGCCGCCTGCCAGCCGAAGCCGTGGATCGTCCCGGAAGGATCGTTAGCCGGCACGGTAAAGCGGATTTCGCCATCGTCGACGCGGCTGTCGAAGGCGCGGTTGGCGAAGGGCAGCATCGCCCAGCAGCCGAACTTGTTCGGTGCGTTTGTCCAGGGCGCGAGCCCCTCCGGCGCGTGCAGCAGCCGGTGCGAGCGGCCATCGGAGCCGCGCCATTCCAGCGCGGCGACGATGCCGCCATGCGCGGGCGAGATCCGGGCGGCATAGGGGCCGGCAGCGAGGGCGAGCATGGGGTGGCTCCGTTCAGGCGATCAGGGGCTGCAGCAGCTTCTGCATCGCGCGCATGCGCGGCAGCAGATTGGTCTCGATCTCGTCGCCGGCGACGCGCTGGGACTGGACCGAGAGGTTGAAGGCGGCGGCGACCTGGCCACGGCCATTGACCAGCGGCATGGCGAGCGAGACCAGGCCGAGCTCGAGCTCCTGATCGACGATCGCATGGCCCTGGACCCGGACCTCGGCAAGCTTCGCCATCAGCGGCTCGATTTCGGTCACCGTATGCGGTGTCAGCGCCGCTGGCTTGCCGGCGAGGATGCGCACTCGCGCCTCTTCCGGATCGAGCGCGGCCAGCAGCACGCGGCCCATCGAGGTACAGAAGGCCGGCAGCCGGGAGCCGACCGAGAGCCCGACCGACATGATCCGGCGCTGGGCCGAGCGGGCGATGTAGACGATCTCGTGCCCGTCGAGCAGGCTGGCCGAGGAGGATTCGTGGGTCTCTTCCGAAAGCCGCTCCAGGAATGGCTGGACGAGCTTGGGCAGCGCCGTCGAGGACAGCCACGCATAGCCGAGCCGTAGCACCCGCGGCGTCAGGCGGAAGAACTTTCCGTCGAATTCGGCATAGCCGATGCTCGTGAGCGTCAGCAGGCAGCGCCGGGCGGCGGCGCGGGAGAGATCGGTGGCACGGGCGACATCGGCGATGGTCAACCGGTCATGGCCGGCATCGAAGCACTCGATCACCGCCAGCCCCTTTTCGAGGGCGGCCATATGGTCGGGCGAGGGCGGCGGGCGCCCCGCTGCGCTGCTTGACCCTGCCAAGGCCTGTCCGTAAAGTTCGAAAATGAAAACGATGTGCGATTAACGCACAAATTCGGAGGAGATGTCAAGGTGGCGAAATTCGTCTCCCTTCAGGAGGGGATCGAGGAGGTGCTGCGCGACGGCGACTCGGTCTCGATGGAGGGCTTCACCCATCTGATCCCGCATGCCGCCGGCCATGAGGCGATCCGCCAGGGCCGCAAGCGCCTGACGCTGATCCGGATGACGCCCGACCTGATCTATGACCAGATGATCGGCATGGGCTGCGCTGAAAAGCTCGTCTTCTCCTGGGGCGGTAATCCTGGCGTCGGCTCGCTGCACCGCCTGCGCGACGCGATCGAGAATGGCTGGCCGCATCGCTTGGAGATCGAGGAGCATAGCCACGCCGCCATGGCCAACGCTTATGAGGCCGGCGCCGCCAACCTGCCCTTCGCGGTCTTCCGCGGCTACAAGGGCGTCGACCTGCCCAAGGTCAACCCGAACATCCGCTCGGTGACCTGTCCCTATACCGGCGAGGTGTTGGCGACCGTGCCGGCGCTGCGGCCCGATGCGGCGGTGATCCACGCGCTGCGGGCCGACCGCGAGGGCAATGTCCTGCTCGAGGGCATTGTCGGCGTGCAGAAGGAGGCGGTCCTGGCGGCCAAGCGCTCGCTCGTCACGGTCGAGGAGATCGTCGAGGATTTCGGGCCGCGCAATGCCAATGCGGTGATCCTGCCGGCCTGGACGGTCACTGCCATCGCCCATGTCCCGGGCGGCGCCTACCCGTCCTATGCGCATGGCTACTACAAGCGCGCCAACGAGTTCTACATCGGCTGGGACAAGATCGCGCGCGAGCGCGACAGCTTTTTGTCATGGATCAAGGCGAACGTCCTGGAAAAGGGCCCTGATGCGTTCGCGCAATACGCCCGGCCCCAGCGTCAGGCGGCGGAGTGAGCGGGATGAGTCACACCCCTTCGGAGATGATGACCATCGCCGCGGCGCGGCTCCTGGGCAATGACGATGTCTGCTTCGTCGGCATCGGCGCGCCTTCGGCCGCCTGCAATCTCGCCCGGCTGACCCATGCGCCCGGCATCACGCTGATCTATGAATCCGGCACGCTCTCGACGCGGCCGAGCGTGCTGCCGCTCTCGATCGGCGACGGCGAGCTCTGCGACACCGCGCTGACCACCGTGCCGGTGCCGGAGATGTTCCGCTATTGGCTGCAGGGTGGGCGCATCACCATCGGTTTCCTCGGCGGTGCCCAGATCGACCGCTTCGCCAATCTCAACACCACCGTGGTCGGCGATTACGCCGCCCCCAAGGTCCGCCTCCCGGGCGGCGGCGGCGCGCCGGAGATCGCCAGCAATTGCGGGCAGATCTTCATCACCATGGCGATGGGCTCGCGCGCCTTCGTCGAGAAGCTGCCCTTCATCACCTCCTTCGGCCACGGCACCGGCAAGGGCGACCGCGAGAAGCTCGGCCTCAGGACCATGGGGCCGACCCGGGTGATCACCGATCTCTGCGTCATGGCGCCGGATCCGGAGAGCGCCGAGCTCAGCGTGATCTCGCTGCACCCCGGCGTGACCCGCGAGCAGGTCCAGGCCGGCTGCGGCTGGCCCTTGCGCTTCGCCGCCGATCTCACCGAGACCCCGGCGCCGAGCGACCAGGAACTCGAGGTGCTGCGCGGCCTGCATGCGCGCACCCGGCAAGCCCATGGAGTGGCGGCATGAGCCTGATCTTTCCCCGCACCGGGCTGAAAGCCCATCCGCTCAACAACGCGCCGGAGTATCGGAGCACGCTGAAGCGGGCGCCCTCGCAGCCGCTGATCCTGCTGCCGCACACGCTGTCGGAGACCAGCGGACCGGTCTTCGGCCACAGCGCGGTCGCCGAGGGCGATTCCGATCTCACCCGCCAGCACGCCGGCGAGCCGCTCGGCGAGCGCATCATCGTCACTGGCCGCGTGCTCGACGAGGGTGGCCGGCCCGTGCCGCACACGCTGATCGAGATCTGGCAGGCCAATGCCGGCGGCCGCTATGTCCACGTCAAGGATCAGCATCCGGCGCCGCTCGACCCGAACTTCACCGGCGCCGGCCGGGCCCTGACCGATGCTGAAGGGCGCTATCGCTTCGTCACGATCAAGCCCGGTGCCTATCCCTGGCGCAACCACCACAATGCCTGGCGCCCGGCCCATATCCATTTCTCGCTGTTCGGGCCGAGCTTCCTGTCGCGCGTCATCACCCAGATGTATTTCCCGGGCGATCCGCTCTTTCCGTTCGATCCGATCTTCCAGTCGATCACCGACGCTAGGGCTCGCGAGCGTCTAATCTCGCGCTTCGACCTCGACACAACCGAGCCTGAATGGGCGCTCGGCTACCAGTTCGACATCGTGCTGCGCGGCCGCGAGATGACGCCGACGGAGGAGCCGCATGAGCACTGATCCGAAGGTTCCGCTCGAACTCACACCGTCCCAGACGATCGGGCCGTTCTTCGCCTATGCCCTGACGCCGCGCGCCTATGGCGGCAAGGAGCTCGCCACCGAGCAGGTCGCGACCGAGGGCGTCGCCGGCGAGCGCATCCGCATCGAGGGCACCGTCTATGACGGTGACGGCGTCCCGGTTGGCGACGCCATGCTCGAGACCTGGCAGGCCGATGCCGAGGGACGCTTCAACGCCGCCGGCAATGCCGGCTTCACCGGCTTCGGCCGAGCCGAGACCAGTGCCGAGGGCGCCTATTTCATCGAGACTGTGCGCCCCGGCGCCCTGCCGGGTCCGAACGGCGCGATGCAGGCGCCGCATCTCACCGTCTCGGTCTTCGCGCGCGGCCTGCTCATCAGACTCGCGACGCGGGTTTATTTCGACGGCGAGCCCGGCAATGTCGGGGATCCGGTGTTGGCCCTGGTGCCGAAGGAACGGCGCGCTACGCTGATCGCGAAGCGCGGCGCCGATGGCGTCTACCGCTTCGATGTCCGGCTGCAGGGCGAGGGTGAGACGGTCTTCTTCGACGTCTGATCGGCGCGCCGCTGTTCTCATGGCGAGGGCTGGGAGCGAAATGACGGGCACGTGCCTCGGCGCATGCGGATCGCGATTGATCCCACGCTCCGCTTGAGGCATCGCTGACCCGGTCATTCGCCCTAACCCCCGCCCACCTCCTGAGCGGCCGGGGGGCACGCCGGAGCCTGCCATGCCCAATCCCCTGATCGCGCTCGACTGGGGCACGACCCGCGCCCGCGCCTTCCTGATCGGCGAGGACGGCACGGTGCTCGACAAGCGCACCGCAGATCGCGGCATCCAGTCGGTTCCGGCCGGCGGCTTTCCCGCCGCTTTCGAGGCGATCGCCGGCGACCTGCGCCGGGCCAATCCGGAGGCTGCCATCCTGCTCGCAGGCATGGTCGGCAGCCGCAATGGCTGGATCGAGGCGCCCTATGTCGCCTGCCCGGCGAGCCCGGCCGAGATCGCCGCCGCCGGCCTGCGCGTCACGCTCGACGACGGCACGGCCGCGACCGTGCTGCCCGGCCTCTCCTGCGACGAGGGCGCCTTCGACGTGATGCGCGGCGAGGAGACGCTGGTTGTCGGGCTCGGCCTCAGCGACGGCATCGCGTGCCTGCCGGGGACGCATTCGAAATGGGCCAAGGTCGAGGGCGGCCGCATCACCCGCTTCGCCAGCTTCATGACCGGCGAGGTCTACGGCCTCCTGCGCGAGCATTCGATCCTGTCGCGTCTGGCGGAAGAGCCGGCCGGCGAGGATGCCGCCGAAGGCGCGCGTCGCGGTATTGCCGCTGCCGCGCGGCCGGGCGGACTGCTCAATGCCGCCTTCGCCGCCCGCTCCGAAGTGCTGGCCGGGCGGATGAGCGGAGGCGCGGTCGGCCCCTATCTGTCCTCGCTGCTGGTCGCGCAGGAGATCGCGGCAGCGCGCGCCATGTTCGGCGGCCTCGAGAACCTGCATCTCGTCGCCGACGGCGTGCTCGCCCAGAGCTATGGCCGCGCGCTCGCGGCCGCCGGTCTCGACCATCAGCTCGTCACGCCGGAAGCCGCCTTCGTTGCCGGTGTGGCGCGCCTCGCTGCGGATCTGCCGGCGTGATCGTCGTCTTCGGATCGCTCAACCTCGATCTGGTGACACCGGTCGAACGCCTGCCCGGTGCCGGCGAAACCGTGCTCGGTCCCGGCTATGCCCTTCATCCCGGCGGCAAGGGCGCCAACCAGGCGCTGGCGGCGCGCCGGGCCGGTGCCCCGGTCGTGCTCGTCGGTGCCGTCGGTCGCGACGCATTCGCCGAGCTCGCAGTGGAATTGCTGGCCGCCGATGGCGTCGACCTGACCCGTCTCGCTCGCGTCGCCGCGCCGACCGGCGCGGCCTTCATCGCGGTCGATGCTCAGGGCCAGAACCAGATCGTCGTCGCCGCCGGGGCCAATGCCGAGGCCAGCGCCGATGCGCTGGCGGCGATGGGTCTCGGCGAGGGCGATCTGCTGCTGCTTCAGCGCGAGGTGCCGGAAGAGCAGTGCCTGAGCGCGGCGAAGGCCATGCGCGCGGCCGGCGGTCGCGTGATCCTCAACCTCGCCCCGGCCGGCGTGCCGGTTCCGGAACTGCTCGGGCTGACCGATATCCTGATCGCCAACGAGCACGAGGCGGCGCTGCTCGCGCAGGGCCTCGGTTGGGCGGAGATAGAGCCGGATGCAATCGCCCAGCGGCTCGATGCCGAGCGCGGCATCGCCTGCATCGTCACGCTCGGCGCCGAGGGCGCGGTCGGCTGGCATGGCGGCGTGCGCCGCGGGCTCGAGGCGCCTCGGGTCGCGGTGGTCGATACCGTTGCCGCCGGTGACAGTTTCGTCGGCGCCTTCGCCGCGGCGCTGCAGGCAGGGTTCGGCTTTTCGGGCGCGCTGCAGCGCGGCCTCGCCGCCGGCTCGCTTGCCTGCACCGTCGCCGGCGCGCAGCCGAGCGTGCCCCGCCGCGAGGCGATCGAGGCACTGGTCGGGCAGAGCTTCCTGTAGATTTTGCGTGATCGGTTTGAGCAGGCGTTAAGCCTGCCGACAGGGCACCCAGGCGGATCTCGCTGGGTTCGGCTTCCGATTCACGCTTCGTCAGCACTCGGCGCGGCTATCTCGCAGCGGAAACGCGTGAAAGGACGTTGGATGGCGCCGCGGCCGATCGTCTGGTCCCTGGGCATAGCCGGCATCACCGGCCTGCTGGCACTCAACCATGCGAACAATCTCGCCTTGGATACCAAGGAGGAGGCGGCTCTCGCTGTCGCCCGCCCGGAGCGCCCCGCTGGGAACCTGGGGGAGCGTCGTTCCCTGACGATCAGCGCCGATGATCGCGGCCAGTACATTGTGCACCCTTCGATCGACAATTATCGGGTCAGGATGATGGTCGATACCGGTGCGAGCGTCGTCGCGCTGATCGACTCCGATGCACGGGCGCTGGGCGTGAAGCCGGATCGCTCGGCCTATAATTACTCCCTTGGCACCGCCAATGGCGTGGTCAGGGGCGCGCGGATACGTCTGCGCGAGATTCGGCTCGGCGACATTCTCGTTCGCGACGTCGACGCCGTGGTGCTGCCCGCGGGCGTACTCGGCGTGAGCCTGCTCGGCACCTCCTTCCTGCGCAAGCTTTCCGGCTATGAGGTCCAGGGCGGAAGGATGGTCCTGCGCGGTTGAGGCTTTCCGTTCCCATCGCCATTCCGATGGGCTATGCCGGCCTTGCGTCCTTGCCCTCTCATGCTCAGGCTCCGTTCATGTAGCCTGTGGCCTTTCCGCTCAGCATGTCTCCTGCGGGCTCTGCCTGGCCCGCTCTCCTCGAAGATGGATGGCCCGATGTTTCCGAAGCCCCTGCCCGAGCTCTTCCCGAACACCTTCGACTATGAATCGCTGCCGATGGTGAAGCCGACCGGCTTCCGCGAATACGATGCGCGCTGGTTCTTCGGGAAAGAGCTCAACCTGATGGGCGTGCAGGCCGTCGGCATGGGGCTGGGCACGCTGATCCGGCGCATGGGCGTCAAGCCCGAGATCGTCACCGCGCACGACTTCCGCAGCTACTCCTCCTCGATCAAGATGGCGCTGGTCACCGGCCTGATGGCGGCCGGCTGCAAGGTTCACGACATCGGCCTCGCCATGTCGCCGATGGCCTATTTCGCTCAGTTCGAGCTCGACGTGCCCTGCGTCGCCATGGTCACCGCCTCGCATAACGACAATGGCTGGACCGGCATCAAGATGGGCGCCCAGCGCCCGGTCACCTTCGGCCCCGACGAGATGGGGCAGTTGCGCGACATCGTGCTCGCCGGCGATTTCGACCTGCCCGGCGGCGGCTCCTATCAGTTCGTCCCCGATTTTCCGGCGCGCTACATCGCCGATCTGACCAATCGCCCGAAGATCAAGCGCAAGCTCAAGGTCATCGCTGCCTGCGGCAACGGCACCGCCGGCGCCTTCGCGCCGCAGATCCTGGAAGCGCTCGGCTGCGAAGTCATTCCGATGGATGCCGAGCTCGACCACACTTTCCCGCGCTACAATCCGAACCCCGAAGACATGAAGATGCTGCACGCCATGGCCGACGCCGTGAAGCAGCACGGCGCCGATGTCGCGCTCGGCTTCGACGGTGACGGCGACCGCTGCGGCGTCGTCGACAATCATGGCGAGGAGATTTTTGCCGACAAGATCGGCGTGATGCTGGCCCGCGATCTCGGCAAGCTCAACCCGGGCGCGCAGTTCGTCGTCGACGTCAAGTCGACCGGCCTGTTCTCTACCGATCCGGAACTGCAGAAGCTCGGCGTCAAGACCGATTACTGGAAGACCGGCCACTCCTACATCAAGCGCCGGGTCCGTGATCTCAACGCGCTCGCCGGCTTCGAGAAGTCCGGCCACTTCTTCTTCAACGCGCCGGTCGGCCGCGGCTATGACGACGGCGTCGTCACCGCCATCGCGGTGATCGACATGCTCGACCGCAACCCCGGCAAGTCGATGGCCGAACTCTACGCTGCCGTGCCCAAGACCTGGGGCACGCCGACCATGGCCGCCAAATGCGCCGACGAGATCAAATACGGCGTCAGCGACAAGATCACCCAGCGGATCCAGGCGATGCAGGCGGCGGGCGAGAAGATCGCCGGTCAGAAGATCGTCGACGTCATCACCGTCAACGGTGTCCGCGTCGTCAACGAGGACGGTACCTGGGGCCTGATCCGCGCCTCCTCGAACAAGCCGGAGCTGGTCGTGGTCTGCGAGAGCCCGGTCTCGGAAGCCCGCATGCGCGAGATGTTCAAGGCGATCGACGGCGTGCTCCGTGAGAACCCGGAAGTCGGCGCCTACAACCAGACGATCTGAGCGGAAGCGACGGAGCCGCGCGGGCATGGCCTGGCGCGGCTCCGTCTGACCTCGCCATCCCGTACTTTTGGAGCGCGCGCTTCGGTGCTGCGCAATAAGGACTGATCCGGCCGGGCTTGCCCGGCCGACAGGCCGCTTACCCCAGCTTGAGCTGCCCAGTGCCAGCTCAGCTCTAGAATCAACGCCTCGACATGCATGCAGATCGCACAGTTGCGTCTGGCCGCGCAGGCCGCTTGGTTAGCGCCGATCGCCCGTCGCGGCGGTGTTGCGGGCCTTGTTCTGCCCGCCGACCTCGTCGAAGAAGCGCTTGACGTCGCCGAGCTGCGCCGCCGGCTGGCAGACGGGCGTGCAGGAATAGCTTTCACGCTCCAGGCCGCGCTGCACGGTCAGCATCGAATCGCTGGCGGCCTGTACCCGTACGAAGGACTCCGCCAGCAGCGTGCCGCTGCCGTCGAGCGCGATCAGGTTGGTCACCCCGAAACTCTTGCCGGTGACGACCATCACGCCGTTTCGCTGGACGGAGACGTCGGCGATTGCGGGGTTGCCGACGATCACGGTTTGCGCCCTTTCGGGCAGGCGCACCACCTTGGCGTGATCGACGGTCACGACCACCGACTCCTGGTGGCTCGCTGCGGAGGCCGGAGCGGGCGCCGGTGCCGGGCGTGTCTGAGCGATTGCCGAGGACCAGACGGGCGCGCTGGCCGCGATGGCGGCGATGAGAACAAGCCGCGAGGCGGTCATCGCAATCAACATAGCTGGCGCCCCAAGATTTCCAACAGGCCGAGCAAAGCCGAAAATGATGAACCAATCCCTAAGATGGCGATCTGGCCGATGCAGAGAGGCACGGTTCGGACGCCAAGGCTTTGGGTAGTGCGTCGAAATTGGGTAGTCTGGCGCTCGGTCGAGGGGGAAATGAAAGTCGTCAGCTTTCGAGGATGGGGACAAATACTGTAGTTCGTAAAATTGTATCAATATATATACGCATAGTTAACTTCTGAATTGAGATAGGATCGTGTTAACCATCCAAGAAACACATGCGCAATTCTCCGAATTCTTGAGTCGCTTTAACTGATCAGCAATGCGGTCCGTGTAGCTTCGCAATTGTCGCTGACCGAAGCCGATCCAGAGCAAGGCAGCAGTCAAACCGTGGTGCAAAAGGAGACTACCATGACCAAGCTTTTCGCTCGCTTCGCCAAGAACGAGTCCGGCGCGACCGCCATCGAGTACGGCCTGATCGCCGCCCTGATCGCCGTTGTCGCCATCGCCGGCATGAACCTGGTCGGCTCGGCCCTCAACGGCATTCTGGGCCGTATCGCGACTGCCCTCGGCGGCGCCTGATCGGCGACCGGACGGTCCCGTATCGCCTTCTGGGCGAGTGCTTCGAACGCCCCGGCTCCACCGGGGCGTTCCTGTTTTTAGAGGGCGGCGCTTGCCCGCCATGGTTCCTCGCCAGCCAGCCGGTTTCCGGCTTTTCCGTAAGGCTTTGGTGAGGCGTCGCAGCCCATGCTTGCTGCGCTGAAAGTCCGGGAGACGAAACATGTCGCTGCCGCTGATCGCCATCCTCGTCGTCTTCCCCGCTGCCATGGCCTATGCGGCGGCCAGCGACATCGTCACGATGACGATCTCGAACCGCCTCTGCCTGCTGTTGGTCGCGGCCTTCGCGATCTGCGCCATCAGCCTCGGCCTCAGCTGGAGCCAGATCGGCTGGCATCTGGCGGCCGGGGTCATCGTGCTCCTCGTCGGCATCGCTCTTTTCGCGGTCGGTTGGGTCGGGGGCGGCGACGCGAAGCTTGTCGCCGCGACGGCGCTCTGGTTCGGCTTCGAGCCACTCCTGCCCTATCTGATGGTGACGGCGATCGCCGGGGGCGTGCTGACCCTCCTGCTGCACCAGTTGCGCCAGGCGCCTCTTCCGGGCCCGGCGGAGAACTGGGCCTGGGCCAAGCGGCTGCATGGCGTCCAGCAGGGCGTACCCTATGGCGTGGCGCTGGCGTTCGGTGCGCTTGCCGTTCTGCCGCAAACTGCGATCTGGCGGGCGGCGATCGGGCTCTGAACTCCGCAAAACGCGCCAGGACTAGGCGATCGCAGCAAAAAGATACGTTCAGTTAACCATAAGTTGACGATTCCAACAGCACGATCCGGCCAAGGGCCAGTTCGTGCTGGCTGAGGATCGTCAGCCATGAGTGCCGCCAGAATCATCATTCTCGCAATCGCCCTGGTCTCCGGACTGGGTGCTGCGCTGCTGATCAGCCGGCCCTCCAAGAACACCCCCGCAGTGAAATACGAGCCCGCACCGACCACGGAGGTGCTGATTGCGGCGGCCGATATCCCTGTCGGCAACCGGCTCGCCGCCAGCGATCTGCGCTGGATTTCCTGGCCGCTGGCCAGCCTTCCCACCGGCGTGATTCGCCGCGAGGATGCTCCCGAGGGCGAGGCCGAGTTCGTCGGCCAGGTTGCGCGGGCGCAGCTCTTCGGCTCCGAGCCGATCCGCCGCGAGAAACTCATCCGTACCGATGCAGGCGGCTTCCTGTCCGCGATCCTGCCGCCCGGCAAGCGCGCCGTCGCCATCACCACGGACAGCCGCGGCGCCAACACCGCCGGCGGTTTCGTCCTGCCCAATGACCGCGTCGACGTGATCAGCACCACGCGCGACGACAACAGCAAGGACGGCTCGCCGCCGTTCAGCGAGGCCATCCTGGTCAATGTCCGCGTGCTGGCGATCGGCCAGAACGTCCAGGACAAGAATGGCGACAAGGTCGTGATCGGCGAAACCGCCACCCTCGAGCTCGACCCGAGCCAGGTCGACATCGTGACCCTGGCGCAGAAGACCAGCTCTCTCACGCTGGTGCTGCGCAGCCTTCAGGATGCCGGCGACCAGAATGCGCCGGCCAGTGAGGGCGGAATGACCCTCGTGCGCTACGGCGTGACCAGTAAGGGCGTGAAGCCATGATCCCCGCCGTGAACGCCTTGCGCACCTTCCGCCGCCCCGCCATGCGGCGGCGCCTCGGTCTTGCCTTGCTGCCGCTCGCCGTGCTGACAGCCGGCGCGCCGGCCCTGGCCCAGGCCACCGGCGCCGCGCCGGTGCTTAATGTCGGCGCGAGCGAGCACGCGATCTCGCGCAAGCTCGATCTCTCGATCGGCCGTTCGCTGATCGTCGAATTGCCGCGCGACGCCAAGGAAGTGTTCGTCGCCAATCCCAAGGTCGCCAACGCCGTCGTGCGCTCGGCCCGCAAGCTCTTCATCATCGGCATGGCCGATGGCCAGACCTCGATGTTCGTGATGGATGCCGAAGGCAGGCAGATCACCGCGCTCGAGATCGAGGTTGGCCGTGATCTCAACGTGCTGCGCCAGACCCTTCGTTCGGCCATGCCGCAGGCACAGATTCAGGTGAAGCCAGCCGGCAACTCGATCCTGCTGGTCGGCACCGTCGCCAACGCCTCCGAGGCGACGCAGGCCGTGGACATAGCGAGCGCCTTCGTCGGCAACGCGACCACCGGCGGGCTGATCCAGACCACGAACAAGGGCGCGGTGATCAACTCGCTGACCATTCGCGGCCGCGACCAGGTCATGGTCAAGGTCGTGGTCTCCGAGGTCTCGCGCAAGGCGATCAAGCAGCTCGGCATCAACTCGACCGGCGAATGGAAGCTCGGCAAGTTCAGCATCACGCCTTCGATCGACAACCCGTTCCCGCTGCAGCCGCAGGCGCTCTCGGCCACCGCGATCGGCGCCGGCCTCGGCAACTCGACCAACTTTACGCTGCGCGCGCTCGAGCGGGCCGGCCTCTCCAGGGTGCTGGCGGAGCCGACTGTGACCGCCATCTCCGGTGAAAGCGCCAAGTTCATGGCTGGCGGCGAGATGCCGACGCCGACGGGTGTGAACTGCGATACCGACCAGCTCACCCGCCGCAACACCAACTGCATCATCCAGCTGCAGTACAAGCCGGTCGGCGTGTCCCTGAACTTCACGCCGATCGTGATGTCGGAGGGTCGGATCTCGATGCGGATCGCCACCGAAGTCACCGAGCTCGACTTCGAGAATCAGATCCGCCTCAACGACAATCTCAATGCGCCGGCTTTTCGCGTCCGCAAGTCGGACACCACGGTCGAGCTGCCTTCGGGTGGTACACTGGCGACCGCGGGCCTGATCCAGCGCATCTCGCGGCAGTCGATCAACGGTCTGCCGGGCCTGATGAACATTCCGATCATCGGCACGCTGTTCCGCTCGCGCGACTATCAGCGTGAGGAGACCGAGCTGATGATCGCGGTGACCCCCTACATCGTGAAGCCGATCGACCCCGGCCAGCTCAACCGGCCGGATGACGGTTTCGTCGAAGCGCACGACGCCCAGACGATTCTGATGGGACGTCTCAACAAGATCTACGGAACGACCAGCGGCGGGCCCGTTCCCCAGGCCTATCGCGGCCGCGTCGGCTTCATAGTCGATTGAGCGCTGCGGGCATGCATCTGCAAGGGATGGCGAGCGTGACGACATATGACAGAACCCAGATGAGCCGTCGTCGCCCGGCAGGTCTCCTGCCCGTTCTCGCGGCCGCGCTCGCGCTCGGCGCCTGCGCCAAGGGCGACCTCACGGCGGGGGGGGCGCCCTTCGACACGCGTGAGCGCCATCCGATCGTCCTGCGCGATGCGCCGCGCTCGCTCGATGTCTTCGTTGGTCGCGCCGGTGGAGGCCTCGATCCGCGCCAGGCCGACGATGTCGCCCGCTTCGGTCAGGATTATCGCCGCAGCGGCCGCGGCGGCCTGGTCGCCGAGGTGCCGACCGGTACCGGGAGGGAGCTAGCGGCGCGCGACACGCTCGACGGCATTCGCCGCTCGCTGGCGCAGGCCGGCGTATCCCAGGGCGCGCTCCAGGTCAGGACCTATCCGGTCGTCGATCCCGGCCTCGCCTCACCGATCCGCCTGACCTATGCCTCGCTTCAGGCCGGCCTGCCGCATGCCTGCGGGCAATGGCCGGAAGACGCCGGCGTTTCGAGCTACAAGACCGATGCCTCGAACCAGCCTCTGTGGAATCTCGGCTGCTCGACCCAGGCCAATCTCGCCGCGCAGGTCGCCGACCCGCTCGATCTCGTCCGCGCCCGCAGCGAAGGCCGGCTGGACACCCAGAAGCGCATGGAAGCGATCAGGAAGCTGCGCGAGGGCAAGGATCCGTCGACCGAGTATCGCCAGGAGCAGTCTGCGATCAGCAAAGCCGTCGGAGGCAAGTGATGGCGGAAGGGACGCTTCATGAGCCGGACATGACCGGCGAGGAGATTATCGCGCCGCTGCCGCGCATCACCTTGCAGGCCTTCTGCGAGACGCAGGAAGTCGCCACCGCCATGCAGGCGGTAACGGCCGACCGGCGCATGGACAAGGCGCAGACCCGTATCCAGATGGGCGGCCCGGCGGCGGCAGTCGAGGCGTTTCGCGCTGCGCCGACGCCGAACGTCATTGTGCTGGAGACGGCAACCGAGCCGGCGCGCTTGATCGCCAGCCTCGACGCCCTGGCCGAGAGCTGCGACCCCGGGACCAAGGTCGTGGTCATTGGCCACGTCAACGATGTCCAGCTCTATCGCGACCTGATCCGCCGCGGCGTCAGCGACTATCTGATCGCCCCGCTCGGCGTGCTCGATGTGCTGCGGACGCTTTCCGAACTCTACGCCACGCCGGGCGCCGAAACGCTCGGACGAACCATCGCTGTGGTCGGGGCCAAGGGAGGTGTCGGCGCCTCGACCGTCGCGCATAACCTCGCCTGGGCGATCGGCCGCAATCTCGACGCCTCGACCGTGATCGTCGATCTCGACATCGCCTTCGGCACGGCAGGGCTCGACTTCAACCAGGATCCCCCGCAGGGCATCGCCGAAGCGGTGTTCGCGCCCGATCGCCTCGATGCCAACATGCTCGACCGGCTGCTCTCGCGCTGCAGCGAGAACCTGGCTCTTCTCGCGGCGCCGGCGGTTCTCGACCGCACCATCGATCTCGGTGAGGATTCGTTCGATCTGCTGCTCGACCTGCTGCGTGCCAGCGTGCCCTGCATCGTGCTGGACGTGCCGCATATCTGGACGGGCTGGGCCAAGCGCACGCTGATCGGTGCCGACGAGGTCGTGATCGTCGCCGCGCCCGAGCTTGCCTCGCTGCGCAACGCCAAGAATCTGATGGACCTGCTGCGCGCGGCGCGGCCGAACGATTCCGTGCCGCGGCTGATCCTCAACCAGGTCGGAATCGCCAAGCGGCCGGAGATCGACGCAGCCGAGTTCGCCAAGGCTCTCGGGATCGAGGTCTTGAATGCGATTCCCTTCGACGCGCAGCTCTTCGGGACGGCCGCCAATAACGGGCAGATGATCGCCGAGGTCCAATCGGGCGGCAAGGTCGCCGAGGCCTTCGTCCAGATCGCGATGGCGCTGACGGGGCGTGGCGAAGCCAAGCGCGGCAAGCGCAGCCTGTTCGAGCCGCTGGTCGCCAAGCTGATGCGCCGGAAGGCCTGAGATGTTCGGCAAGCGCAACGCCACCCTGCCGCTCGCCCAGGCCTCGATGGCCCCGCCCGCGGCAGCGGCCGCCCGGTTGGCTGAGCCACGGCCGGCGGCTGTCGAAGCGCGCCGCCCGCCGCCGCCTCCGGCACCCGTCGAGTCTGCGAAGTCCGACGAATACTACCAGATGAAGAGCATGATCTTCGGTGCTCTCATCGAGGCGATCGACCTCTCCCAGCTCGCCAAGCTCGACGGCGAGTCTGCCCGGGAGGAAATCCGCGACATCATCAACGAGATCATCTCGCTGAAGAATGTCGTGCTGTCGATCGCCGAGCAGGAGGAACTGCTCGACGATATCTGCAACGACGTTCTCGGCTACGGGCCGCTCGAGCCGCTGCTGGCGCGTGACGACATCGCCGACATCATGGTCAACGGTGCCGGCCGGACCTTCATCGAGACCGGCGGCAAGATCCAGCTGACCAATGTCCGCTTCCGCGACAACGCCCAGCTGATGAATATCTGCCAGCGTATCGTCAGTCAGGTTGGGCGCCGCGTCGACGAAAGCTCGCCGATCTGCGACGCCCGCCTCGCCGATGGTTCGCGCGTCAACGTCATCGCCCCGCCGCTCGCCATTGACGGCCCGGCCCTGACCATTCGCAAGTTCAAGAAGGACAAGCTGACTCTGGATCAGCTCGTCCGGTTCGGCGCGATCGCGCCGCCTGGCGCCGAGATCCTCAAGATCATCGGCAAGGTCCGCTGCAATCTGGTCATCTCGGGCGGTACCGGCTCGGGCAAGACGACGCTGCTCAACTGCCTGACCAACTATATCGAGCACGACGAGCGCGTGATCACCTGCGAGGACGCGGCCGAGCTGCAATTGCAGCAGCCGCATGTCGTGCGCCTGGAAACGCGTCCACCCAATCTCGAGGGAACCGGCGCGGTTACGATGCGCGACCTCGTCAAGAACTGCCTGCGCATGCGGCCCGAGCGCATCATCGTCGGCGAGGTGCGCGGACCGGAGGCCTTCGACCTCCTGCAGGCGATGAACACCGGCCATGATGGCTCGATGGGCACGCTGCACGCCAACACCCCGCGCGAATGCCTGAGCCGCATCGAATCGATGATCACCATGGGCGGCTTCAGCCTGCCGTCGAAGACCCTGCGCGAGATGATCTGCTCCTCGATCGACGTGATCATCCAGGCGCAGCGCATGCGCGACGGCTCGCGCCGCATCACCCACATCACCGAGGTGATGGGGATGGAGGGAGACGTCATCATCACCCAGGACCTGATGGTCTATGACGTGCTTGGCGAGGATCCGAACGGCAAGCTGATCGGCCGCCATCGCTCGACCGGGATCGGCAGGCCGCGCTTCTGGGAACGGGCGCGCTATTTCGGCGAGGAGCAACGTCTGGCGTCCGCTCTCGACGAGCTCGAGAGCCAGAACGATGCGACTGCGGCGTAACCGGGGGGACGGGACAGCGCCATGGATTACGGGCTGATCGCTGCCGCCCTTCTTGCCGCCATCTCGGCGGGCGGTGTCGCCTATGCGCTGCTCTACCCCTCGCTCAGCGGCCAGGCCCGGGCCGAGCGCCGGCGCAAGGAATTCGCGAGTCCCGTGGTCACCCGCGCCACCGCCGATCGCGAGGCGCAGAATCGCGCAAAGCGCGGCCAGGTCGCGCAGAGCCTCAAGGATATCGAGAACCGTGAAAAGGCGCGCAACAAGGCGACGCTCGAAGTTCGGATCCAGCAGGCAGGTCTGAGCTGGTCGCGGCGACAATACTTCATTTTCGCCGCGATCACCGCGGCCGTCGCCGGCCTCGCCATGCTCATCGCGTCGGGCAACGGCGTGCTCGGCCTCGCCGGGCTTGTCGTCGGTGCGCTGGGTCTGCCGTCCTTCTATTTGAGCTTTCGCCGCAAGAAGCGCCTGAAGCGCTTCTCCAATGAATTTCCCAACGCGATCGACATCATCGTGCGCGGTATCAAGTCCGGTCTGCCGCTGAACGATTGCCTGCGTATCATCGCCAGTGAGGCGCAGGAGCCGGTCAGGACCGAATTTCGCCTGATCGTCGAGTCGCAGACATTGGGTCTCTCCCTTACGGACGCCGCGACCAAGCTGTTCGAGCGCATGCCCTGCGCCGAGGCCAATTTCTTCGGCATCGTGCTGGCGATCCAGCAGAAGACCGGCGGCAATCTCGCCGAGACCCTGGCCAATCTCTCCCGTGTCATCCGCGAGCGCCGCAAGATGCGCGACAAGATTGCGGCGGTCTCGATGGAGGCCAAGGCCTCGGCGGCGATCATCGGGTCACTGCCGGTCGTCGTTGCGCTCCTCGTTTATGTGACCAGCCCCCGCTACATCGAGTTGCTCTGGCTGACCTCCACCGGCCAGATCGCCTTGGCCGCCGGGCTCGTCTGGATGACGATCGGCGTCATCGTGATGAAGAACATGATCAATTTCGACATCTGAGGAGGGGAAGATGCTGGCGCTCCTCATCGAAAAGGCCATGAACCTCCAGTTCATGCTGGCGCTGTTCAGCGGGCTTGCCGTGGCTGCGACGATCGTCGCTGTCGGCACGCCACTGCTCGAAGGCAACGCGCTGGGCAAGCGGATGAAGAGTGTCGCGACCGAGCGCGACAAGATCCGCGCCCGCGAGCGCGATCGCCTGGCACGCCAGAAGGACAAGGTGACCTTGCGGCAGGAGCCGAAGGCGTTCATGCGGCAGATCGTCGACCAGTTCAAGCTCGGCGACTGGCTCGGCACCGAAAACGCCAAGAAGAAGCTTGCGTTGGCCGGATTCCGTGGCCAGCAGGCCGAGATCGGCTTCCTGTTCTTCCGGGCTGTCACGCCGATCGGCCTGTTCCTGTTCGCGCTGTTTTACGTCACTTTCGTCAATGATTTCGGCCTGTCGCAGATCAACCGGATCGCGGTCGCCATCGCTGCCGCCTATCTCGGCATCAAGGCCCCGGAAATCTATCTTTCGAACGCCACCAAGAAGCGCCAGTTCTCGATGCGGCGTGCCTTTCCCGACGCGCTCGACCTGCTGCTGATCTGTGTCGAATCCGGCATGTCGATCGAGCTTGCCTTCCGCAAGGTCTCGACCGAGATCGGCAGCCAATCGGTGCCGCTGGCCGAGGAGTTCGCGCTCTGTACCGCGGAACTGTCCTATTTGGCGGAGCGCCGGCAGGCCTATGAGAACCTCGCGGCGCGAACCGGGCTGGAATCGGTGAAGTCGGTCTGCACGGCGCTGATCCAGGCCGAGCGCTACGGCACCCCGCTCGGCACGGCCTTGCGGACGCTCGCCCAGGAAAGCCGCGACCAGCGTATGAACGAGGCCGAGAAGAAGGCCGCAGCCCTGCCGCCGAAGCTGACCGTGCCGATGATCCTGTTCTTCCTGCCGGTGCTGTTCATCGTCATCATGACGCCGGCCTTCATCAAGCTGGTCGACATGCAATGATCGCGGCGCTGCGCGCGCCGTCGCGCGTATCGAAATGAGCGATGCCTTGCCGCTTTAGGCGACAAGGCATCGATTTCAGCGATTGCCCTCATAGAACGCTCTGGCTGTTCCGCGTCGGCGGGGTCGATGTGGAAGAGCGGGGCGATTTCCATCGTCCCGAACACACGCCCGCAGGCAAGCCGATTGCTTACGGGCGCGTCGAGCGGACGGTCCGCGAGACCGCTTGCAGCGGTGGCATCCCGGCGAGCGCTCTTTATGCTGCCCAAGCGAGCCGGCAGCTACTATGCGAGGCCCCGGCATCAGCTTCATGGAAATCGGACTGCCGCCGGCCCCTTCGGCATTGGCATGCGCCGGAATCATAAATGAGACCCTTGCGAGGCTCGCCAGGCGATACGGAACGCCTCGAGGCCAACGGCAAAGGCGCCGGATCCTGCAGCCTGTCGCGAGCGCGGGCGCCGGCCAGCTCCGACCTTGCGACGGATGCCCTACCTTTCGCGGAACATCCGCGAAGCGTGGTCGAGGAAGGGCTTTGCGAGATAGGAGAAGGCCGTCCGTTCCTCGGTCGAGATGAAAACCTCGACCGGCATGCCCGGAAGCAGCTTGCGTTCGCCGAGTGCTGCTGCGTCGCCATCGATCTGCACTTCGCCGACATAGAACGTCGCGCCGGTCGCGGGGTCCTTCGAGGTCGCCGGCGAGACATGCACGACCGTGCCGGGATATTCCGGCGTGCTGTTGCGGGCGAAGGCCGAGAAGCGCAACCGGGCAGATTGCCCC
Organism: Allobosea rubneri; assembly: GCF_032464875.1. Lineage (NCBI taxonomy): Bacteria > Pseudomonadati > Pseudomonadota > Alphaproteobacteria > Hyphomicrobiales > Alloboseaceae > Allobosea > Allobosea rubneri. The sequence continues at coordinate 23,173 of NZ_JAWDID010000032.1, read as the reverse complement.
TGCCTGACCTGATCGATGTCGGCCGGCGAGATCCTGACCTCGACGGTGAGCCTCGCATGGCGGGGAACGATCGTCGCAAGGCGCGCAGCGGGCGTGATCACGCCGCCGACGGTGAAGACAGTGAGCTCGTTGACCACACCCGCGATCGGCGCCCGGATCTGGGTTCGCGATAGCCGGTCCTCCGTCGCCAGGCGCCGCTCTGTGAGCTCAGACACCTTGGCCTCGACCTGGCGGAGTTCGCGCTGCGCCTCGGTGCGCGCGGTCTCGTCGACAGCGATGATCTGCAGGCGCGCCTCGCTGATGCGCAGGGCCGCGCGGGCGAGGGCGGCCTCGATCTCGCCGCGCTCGCCCAGGAGCCGAGCCCATTCGCGGTTGATGTTGTAGACCTTGGTTCCGTCGATGAAGCCCTTCTCGAAGAGGCTGAGATATTTCTTGCGCTCGAGCTCGACGAGCCTCAGCTCCTCGACCTTGGCGACCTTGCGCGCATTGAGCCCCTTGATCTCCTCGCCAGACTGGACGATGGCGATCTCGAGCTGTTCCTTGCGGCTTTCCCGGTTGGTCTTGTTCCCGGCGAAGAGCCGGGTCTCGCCCTCGATGATGTGGGGCGCCTCTTCGGAGAGCTCCGCCAGGCCGGGCGGGAATACGATGTCGGGAAGGTTGTCGCGCTCGGCGATGAGACGGATCTTACGCCCGAGATTTTCACTGAGCTGCGAACGGACGATGCTCAGCTCGACGCGTGTCTGGACATCGTCGAGCTGGATCAGCATCTGGCCTTCGGCGACGCTGTCGCCCTGCTGGACGGCCAGCCGCTCGATGATGCCGCCATCGCGATGCTGCACTTCCTTCAGGTTCTGGTCGACCTTGACGGTGCCCTGGGCAATGATCGCGCCGCTGAGCTGGGCGGTCGCGGCCCAGCCCCCGCAGCCGACGATCAGCACGAGCGCCAGCGTCGAGCCGATGATGACGTGGCGCCTGAGCCGGAAGCTGCTCTGGCGCTCCGGGACCTCGTTCACCTTGGGCGCCGCGTCGAACTGGCGTGCATCGAAGTTCTGCATGTTCACGGCGGCCACTCCATCCGCACCCGAGGTGCAATACGCGTAGCTCTGCGCTGGCTAGAAGTAATAGAACTTGTGGTTTCCGAGGACCTGGATCGAGAAATCCCGCTCGTCGTCCTGCTCGAGATAGACGTCGACGATGGTATGTTCGTTGCCGTCGATCTTCTCGATGCGGAACCGGAACGGCTGCGCCGTCTCCTCTTCGCCATAGGTCGCATTGAAGCGGTCGTCCTCGCCTTCCGCCTCTGCCTGATCGTCGTCCGCCTCGTCGAAGTCGCTGCGGAGCTGGTACTGCTTGACGACGATGCGGTCGCCGGCATCGAGGTCCAGGATCTCGTGAATGAGATCGCGCTGCTCATCGCCTAGCGAAACCTCGAAGACGAAGGCATCGTCACCCTCGCCACCGGTGAGCGTCGTCGGCTTGTCGCCGACCACGAACTTGTCGTCGCCCTTGCCGCCGATGATGGCCTCGATGTTGACGGCGATGTCCTTGCCGATCTCGGCGCCCTTCGCCGTGCCGGCGATCGCATCGACTTCGACGCCCTGTGTCGTGCGGGAGAGGTCGAGCGTGTCGGTGTCGTCGCCGCCATCATAGCGATCGTCATCCTGGTCGAGGGTCACGACGAAGGTGTCGTCGCCCTCGTCGCCCTTGACCTGGTCGGCGCCGGGACCTGCCTCGATCGTATCGTTTCCCTTGCCGCCCGAGACGATATCGTTGCCCGCGCCGGTGGAAATCTTGTCGTTGCCGTCCTCGCCGAAGACCCGGTCGTCGCCCGCGCCGGAGTCGACGACGTCATTCCCGCCACCCGCGCGCACCGTGTCGCGCCCGGCACCAAGCGTGACCGTATCCTCTCCGCTTCCTCCGATGACGATGTTGTCGCCATCGGCGGCCACAACACGGTTCCTGCCGCTCCCGGTCTGGATGATGTTGTTGCCCGGGCCACCGTCGATATCGTCATCGCCAGGCCCGCCGTCGATGAAATCGTCGCCATCTTCGCCGAAGATGGCGTCGTCTCCCAGGCCGCCGAAGAGATAGTCGGGGGACGTCCCGCCCGAAAGCCGATCATTTCCGGAGCCGCCGCCGATCATGTCGGAGCCGGCACCACCTGAGATGACGTCGTCGCCCTCGTCGCCCGCCAAGGTATCGTCACCGTCTTCGCCATGAATCTCGTCATTGCCCGCCCCGCCCGAGATCTGGTCGTTGCCGGCGCCGCCGAAGATGCGGTCATTGCCCGCCTCGCCATGGATGATGTCGTCGCCGGCACCGCCGAACACGATGTCGTCGCCGGCGCCCGCATGGACGAGGTCATCGCCTGCGCCGGCTACGATATGGTCGTTGCCGAGGCCACCATGGACGATGTCGCTGCCGCCGCGGGCGTGGATGTTGTCTGCCCCGTCGCCGCCCGAGATGATGTCGGCGCATTCGGTACCGATCAGCATGTCGTCCGCCGCTGTGCCGTTGATCTCGTTGAACTCGACCACCTCGAAACCGGCCGTCTGCGCAACCGCGACCTTGCCGTCGCTCACCTCGTACTCCAGCGTTACCGGACCGTGAGACCCGGCGGCCGGCTTGAAGATCCAGCCGCCTTCGACCGGGGTCAGCGTTCCGCTCGACACCCGCAGGTTGACGATGGAAAGGGTATCGCCGTCGGCGTCGACCGCGCCGGAGAGCAGCGCCGCGATGGAGACCAGCAGTGTCTCGCACATCCCGATGCTGGGCAGCGCGACGCCGCCGCGCAGCACCGGAGCCTGGTTGCGCGGCGTGCGGTCTTCCGAACTGGCGCTGACGCTGCCGGACTTTTCATCGGAGCCGGTTTTCTCATCTCTGGCCTTATCGGTCGGTTCGGCCTGTGGGGCGCTTTTGACCGGCTTCAGCGAGACCTTCTCACCTGTTTCTTCCGACACGGAGCTGGCTGGCCTGGAGGAGCTCCCGCCCTCGCCCACAGGCGCGACGGCCTGGAAGCTGCGTGCCAGGCGGTTGTCGTTGCTCGGCAGGTCGAGGCCGAACGCGGCCCTTGGCGAATCCGAGCGCGGCAGCGGCAGCTGCTCATAATCGATCGGCGGTGAATCGATCCCGAGAAAATCCGCGATCCCGCCTACCGGCGCGCTTGGGGCGCCGGAACCCAGCGCCGGCTCCCTCTCGCGTTCGCCGAGCGCTCCCGTCTCCTCTTCCGCCGCAGCGCCCAGCACGTCCGGCGCGTCGCCGCGCTTTGCCTCCGGCTGCTCGGCGCTGGGCTCCGGAGTGGACCTGGCGAGGCTGGGGAACAGGCTCGCGATGTAGGTCGCGATCGCCGCCATTGCGAGCAGGACCGCGCCGACCAAGCGCGCGGGCCGGCTTTCAGCCTCGGGCGTACGATAGATCTGCTCGGCCGTCGGCAGGTTGGGAGTTTGGGGTTTGAGAGCCTTGACCTCGATCATGCCGACACCCGTTCGTGTTTGGCATTGAAGTGACCGGTCATCGGAGTGACCGGAGCAGCGCTCGATGGCGCAGGGGGGGCCCCTGCGCCATGTCCCGCCGAGGGCACCAGGATCTCGCTTTTCGGGCCGAATGCGATGAGCTTGCCGCTCTGGATCAGGCAGACATAGTCGACGGCGACGAGCGCGCTCGGCCGGTGCGCGACGATAATGGCGATGCCGCCGCGCTTCTTGATGGCTTCGACCGCGGCGTTGAGGGCCGCCTCGCCTTCGCCGTCGAGATTGGAGTTGGGCTCGTCCATCACGACGAGGAAAGGTCTGCCATAGAGCGCGCGGGCGAGCCCGATCCGCTGTCTCTGCCCGGCCGAGAGCGCGGTTCCTTGCGAGCCGAGCTGCGTCTGGTAGCCGTTCGGCAGCCGGACGATCATCTCATGGACGCCGGCGGCCGCCGCTGCCGCGACGATGTCGAAGGCGTCGGCACGCGGGCTCAGGCGCGAGATGTTCTCCTCGACCGTCGCATCCAGCAGGCTCACCTCCTGCGGGAGGTAGCCGATCGAGGCTCCGAGGCTCTCCTCCGGCCATTGGCTGAGTTCGGCCCCGTCGAGCCTGACCGAGCCGCGCAGCGTCGGCCAGATGCCGGTCAGGGCGCGTATCAGGGTCGTCTTGCCGCCGCCGCTCGGGCCGATCACGCCGAGCGCCGTCCCGGCCGCCATCTCGAAGCCGACTTCGCTGAGCAGGATCTGCCCCGTGCCCGGCGCGGCCACCGTGATTTTCTCGACCTTGAGCGACTTGGCCGGAGCCGGAAGCTTCATGGGCTCGACCGCCTGGCTGAGCGCCACAACCGTGTCGCGCAGCCGGCCGAAGGCGAGACGTGCGGCGACGAAGCCCTTCCAGTTGGCGATGGCGAGGTCGACCGGGGCCAGGGCCCGCGCGGAGGCGACGGAGGCCGCTATGATGGCGCCGGCGGAAAGCTCGCCCTTGATCGTGAGATAGGCGCCCAGCCCGAGGATCGCCGATTGCAGGATCATGCGCAGCACGCGCGAGATCGCGCCGAAGGTTCCGCCGAGGTCGTTCGCCTGCGTCTGCAGCTCCAGATGCTCGCGATTGGCGCTGTCGAAACGGGCGACGGCCTGATGGGCGAAACCCATCGCCTTCAGCACCTCGGCGTTGCGGGCATTGGAATCGGCGATCGCGTTGCGCACGATCCCGGCCTGGCGCGTGGTCCCGTTCAGCCGGCGCGTCAGCACCTCGCTGAGGATCGTCAGCAGCGTCAGGATGAAGGCGCCGCCGAGCGTCAGGGCGCCCAGCCAGGGATGCAGGAAGTAGACGAAGGCCAGATAGAGCGGAATCCAGGGCAGGTCGAACAGGGCGCTCGGGCCCTGGCTGCCCAGGAAGGCGCGGACCGTGTCGACATCGCGCCCGCGCTCCAGCGCCTCCGCGCTCGAGAAGCCGAAGCGGGGCATGTCGATCGCGACGCGATGGGCGATCGGCGCGATGTCCTCGTCGAGCCTGGCGCCGACGCGCACCAGAACCTGCGAGCGGATCACGTCGAAGCCGCCCTGGAACAGATAAAGCCCGATCGCCAGGGTGGAGAGCGCCACCAGGGTCTGCACGCTGCCGCTGGTCAGGGCGCGGTCGTAGACCTGGAGCATGTAGAGCGAGCCGGTCAGCGCCAGGATGTTGATGATGCCGGACATCACGAACAGGAAGATAAAGGCACTACGGAAGCCCTGCGTGAGCTTCGCTGCATCGCGCCTTCTGGCGCTCGCCAGTTCTCGTGAAGAAGCCATGATCGCAATCCGTCAGCATTCACACGCGGGGGAATGTCGGAAAGGCAGGGAGCGGCCCGGGGCGCGGACCGCTCCCTGAAGTTGGACCTCAGAGATTGAAGTTGTCCGAGGTCAGCGTGTGGCTGCCCTTGAGCTCGATGCGGAAATCGGTGTCCGTCGCCGCATCGACGTTCCCCTTGACGATCGTGTAATCGCCATCAGCCCGCGTCTCATAGGTCACCACCAGCTGGGCGGTGGCGGTGAAGTCGGCGCCGGGCACCAGCGTGAAGGCCTGGTTGCCGGCCACCGCCGCATTGGCGTCGATGCCGCTGACGTCGAGCCGGTCGCCGGGCTCGAAACCGAGGATCGTATCGCCATCCGCGCCTTCCTTGCTCAGGAAGCGGAAGGTGTCGTTGCCGGTCCCGCCTTCCATCACGTTCACCGCATTGCTGGCCGTGATGGTGTCATTGCCGGATCCGGTCGCGACATTCTCGATGTTCCAGAGCGAGTCGGTCCCGCTCTGGCTGCTGCTGGCACTGCCGCGCCCGAGGAGCCCGTTGCCGAGATCGACGGTGAGGTTCGCCGTGATCGCCGACAGGTCGAGCGTGTCGGTGCCGGCTCCGCCATCGGTGCCGTCGCCGTAGTACGAGTCGTTGCCGTCGCCGACTTCGCCGACGATCACATCGTTGCCGGCGCCGCCGACCACGGTGTCGTTACCGGTTCCGCCGGAAAGCAGGTCATCGCCGCCGTCGCCGAACAGCTTGTCGTCGCCAGCCTCGCCATAGAGCATGTCGGCTCCGGCGCCGCCGAAGAGCTGGTCGTTTCCGGCCGCCCCGAAGACCACGTCGCGGCCTGCGCCGGCATCGGCGACATCGTCTCCCGCCCCCGCAGAGATGGCATCGTCGCCGCCCGCGCCGGTCAGGACGTCATCGCCCCCGAGCCCCACCAGCGTATCCGCTGCTCCGGTGCCGGTCAGGACATCGTCCTGCGGCGTGCCGGTCCGCGGGCTTCCCGCGCCTGGCGCCGGATTGGTCGGGGTGTCGTCATCGTCGTCACAGCCAGAGCCGTTGTGATGGTCGTCGTCATCTTCGTCGTCATCATCCTCATGGTTCGAGAATTGCGGCATGCCGCCCGTCGTCTTGAAGGAGATGGTGTGCGCCGGGCTCGTCATCTTGGTGATGCCGTCCTCGGTGGTGACGTCGTAGTCCTCCGGGGTCGCGTCTCCCGGCAGCTCGATCACATCCTGCGGGCGCAGCGTCCCGATGATCGTGTCGTTGCCGCCATTCGACCTGAAGACGATGCGGTGCGCCGAGGACAGCGAGGTGATGTCGATGGTGTCGTCACCGACGTTGCCGTCGATGGTGATGGTGTTGAGCGCCAGACTCGTGGTCGAGAAGTCGCCGAAAATCTGCACGGTGTCGCCCGGCGTGCCGCCGGCGCCGCCATTGACCGGATCGGTGGTCTGCGTGCCGATCCGGATTTCCTCGATATTGTCGAGTTCGGCGATGATCGAGGTGGTCCCTCCGGTGGTCCGGGTGATGACGATCTCGGTATCCGGCTGCAGTCCGCCGAGCAGGAGCATGTCTTCCCAGTAGTCCCTGGCATAGACGCGATAGGTCTCCGCCTCGCCCGCACGGGTCGTGACCCGGAAGGTATCGGTGCCGAAGTCGCCATTGACGATGTCGAAGCCGTCAGTGGCGCCATTGGCGTTGGCGTTCCAGGTGATCGTCTCGTTCCCGGTCCCGCCGAGGATCACGTCGTCGCCAAGTCCGCCGGTGATGATGTCATTGCCGTCGCCGCCGTCGATCCGGTCGTTGCCGCTGCCGGCATTGATGGTATCGATGCCGCCGCCGGCGAAGATGATGTCGTTGCCGCCGCTGGCGTTGACCGTATCGGCAGTGCCGGCGAGCACATAGATTTCCGCGTCGTTGTTGCCATTGACCGTCGTGCCGGTGACACGGGTCACGCTCACGGTTGCTCCGTCGGTCAACGTCCCATCGCTGCCGGTATAGGTGAAGGAACCGCCGGCGCCGCCGGTATCGGAAACCGTCACGGCGTCAGCGCCCAGGACCGGAGCGCTGAGACCGTTCTGCCCGCCGACCACCGTGATCGTCACGGGCGAGCCCTCGGGATCGCTGTCGTTGGCGAGGAGGGCCGACCGCTGGATCGCGAAGCTGGTATTCGCGGCCACGTTGGTGATGACCGTATCGTTGGCGGCGATCGGAGCGTCGTTCGTCGCCACGACATTGACCGTCGTGGTGGCGACCGCGCTGTTCAGCAGGCCGTCATTGACGGTGACGTTGATCGTCCGGGCCACCGTGGACGGATTCTCCGAGGTGCTCGAATACCGGATCTGCGCAATCGCCGTCTGGTAGGCGGCCGGCGAGGCGTTACCGGTCAGGTTCAGGACCAGCTGCCCTGCAGGCGGGTTGGGGTCGAGCGACGAACTGATCCCGGCCGGCAGCGTGCCTGTCACCGACAGGGCATCGCCAGCGCTGGCATTGGTAATGACGATCCGTGCCGACGCGATGGTCGTGCCGTCATCGGTGACGACAGGCCCCAGTGCGATCGGGATGGGAGCGCCATTTTCGGTGTAGTTGGTGCTGTAGTTGTTGCCTGGTCCGCCAGGAACGGGCGTGACCGTATCGACCTCGGTCCGGATGTTGACGTTGTCGATGTAGAAATTCTCGCTGGTGCCACCCCCCCCGGTCTCGAAGGAGCCGTTGACCAGGAAGCGGATTTGCGTGTTCGCTCCGATCAGGTTGGCCGGCAGCGCCATCGAGAAGGCGCCGGTGGTATCACCGCCTAGCGCTGTCCCCAACGTCGTCCAAGCACCGTTCGTGGTGTTGCGCACCTGGACCGAGACGGTTTCGTTGCCACCATCGAGGTCGTCTGCCTCCCAGCTGAAGGACAAGGTGGCCCGCGTGATGCCCGTGAGATTCACCGCACGGGCGAGAGTCTCGCCGCCATCGATGCCTGCGACGAATTGCAGCCTGCCACCGCCGATGTTCACGTCGCCAGCTGCTGCGTTCCCATCATCGCCGCTCTCGGTCCAACTCCCCGCCCAGTTCGAGGTGCCATTGTTGTTGGTGTAGGCACTGGCGCCGAATTGGTCGCGATAGGCCTGCTCCACGACGACCGTGCTCGTCGACGTCGTCGGACCATGTAGATCCAGCGTCGGCGCCAGCAGCGAGATGTCCTGGTCGGTGAAGCGCAGAATCTCGACATTGCGGACGGTGTCCGTGCCGTCGGTCGCGAGGCCGCCGGTATGGGAGACGGTCACGGTGCCGTCGGGGTTGAAGTCGATTTCGTATTCGGCCCGCGCGCCGGAGAACACCGCGACGTCGATATCGGCGACGCCGTCGCTGTCGGTGGTCTGGCCCAGCGCTTCCTGTGCGGTGCTGTCCCGGATCGTCCTGACGATCGAGAGCTGGCCGGGATTGATCGTGCCGTTGAACATCGCGTTCGCCAGCGTCGTCATGCTCTTGTGCAGGGCGAGCGGGGTGCCGGTGTGGTTGACGTCCTCGGGAGCGAAGACGCCGATCTGCACGTCGAGCCACTTGTCGCCGTCGATGATGTCGTCGCCGGCAAGGCCCGTCATGACGTCGCTGCCGTCGCCGCCGAGGATGATGTCGCCCGCCGAGAAGGACGTCACGCCCTGGCCGAGCAGTTCTTGCAGGCCGGCGATCAGGGCAATGCCTTCCGCGTCGAGCGCGCTTCCGGCAAAGCCTTCGGTGCCCCCCTGAGCGGCGGGCAGCCGGTCGGCCGCGGTCGCTTCGGAGCCGGTCAGGACGTCGTTGAAGCGGCTGCCCGAGAGGCCTTCCATCGACGCGAACTCGTCGAGCGCTGCGTTCTGGGGCAGGGTCGGAGCCTCGTCGAACACGATAGGGATCGACAGATTGGCGTTCACGCCAAGGGTGTTGTCCTTGTAGGTCGCCCAGTCGAAGCCCGACATGCCGGCCATTTTGCCGCGGCCGGCGCTGCCGACCATGATGTCGTCGCCGCCCTCGCCGATGAACTCGTCGAAGCCGCCATCGCCGAGGAACACGTCATGGCCGTCAATGCTGTCATGCGCGAAGACCTCGTCGAAATTGTCGCCGGGCGCGCCGTCGAAAGTACCGGTTTCGATCCAGTCATTGCCCTCGTTGCCGAGGATGCGTTCGGCGTTCTTGTTGCCATAGATGAAGTCGTTGCCCGTGCCGGCGAAGACTTCCGAGCCCATATCCGTGCCGAGGAAGATGAAGTCCTGGCCGTCATTGCCCATGACGAGATCGAGGCCCGGGCCCGCATGGACCACGTCGTTGCCGGCGCCGGCCTTGATGTTGTCGTCGCCGCCGCTGTCCTTGATGATGTCGTCGCCGTCACCACCATTGATGATGTCGTTGCCGAAGCCGCCTTCGAGCTTGTCGTTGCCGGCGTCGCCGAACAGCGTGTCGTCACCGATACCGCCGATCAGCGTGTCGTTGCCATCGGTTCCGCCGAGGACCACATGGTCCGAGCCGGTATAGCGGAGATAGTTCGAGTCCAGCCCCGGGGTCGACGGGTCGTTGCGGATCACCAGCTGCGTCAGGATGCCGGTCCCGACCGGATCTGTGCTCTCGAGCGTTCCGTTGCCGTCCAGATCGTTGAACTGCCTGGACTGGTTGACCTCGAGGATCAGGCCGGGGGTCGAGAACACGTCGGACGGCAGGTGCGTCGCATCGGTGTTGCGCATGATCATGCCGGCGAAGGAGTTGTTCTCCATCTCGCCGAAGAGGTGCAGGCCGTCGAGGCGCTGCAGGTAGTAGAAGCGGTCGCCGTTCTGCAGCTTCTCCATCTGCACTTCGAAGACGAAGTTGAAGGTCGAGCCGAGCATGCCGCCAAACGGCATGATCTCCTCGGCGAGGCCGCCGATCCAGAGATCGACATTGTTGAGGCCGCCGAGCGAACCGCCGGCATAGGCACCGGTGGCATTGAGGAAGTCGACCGCATCGGTCGGCATGACGAACCCGGGCACAGCGAACTTGCCCACGCCGGAGCCCTGGATCAGCGTCAGGGCCGCGTCGCGCTTGCCTTCGATCGTGGTCTCGCCGGTGATCAGCGAATGCGTGCCGTAGGCCGCGATGAAGTTGATGATCGAGGCTTCGTGCTTGAGGTGCCCGGCGAAGTCGACCCAGCTCTCATAGGGCTTGAGCAGGACGTCCTGGTTGGTCGCTTCGTAGAACTGGGCGCGCGCCTGGTTGAGCGAGGGAACGCCGGTGTCGCGGCCGCGGGCGAGGTTGATGGTCGCGAGGTCGAGCGGCAGGCCGAGCAGATTGTTGCGCAGCGCGCTGGTCACGAACTCGTCGATCTCGTTGCCGACCTGACGGGTCATGCCCCGAATGATCGAGCCGGCGGCGATCTCGTCGTCGATCACGCCGTTCAGGCCGTTGAAGGCCGTCGGGTTGAGGAAGCCTTCGATCAGGCTGATCGAGTTGGAGGCGTAGTTGGTGTCGAGCCGGTCGATCTGCTCGGTCAGCATCGAGTGGCCGAAGCGGTAGACCACATGGGCGAACTCGGCGACGATCGAGGGATCGATCGTGGTGTCGAAGCCGTCGGGCACGAGGAAGACGTTGATGTTCGGCTGAACCTTGCGCGCGAACTCCTCGAAGACGAGATGCTGGTACTGCATCTCGGTGCCGAACTTAGCGGCCTGGAACAGGCGCTCGCCGTCCCAGATCAGGCCGGCGGCGCTGGCCGGAACAGCCGCGACATCGTTGACCAGCCATTCGTTGAGGAAGGCCACGGCCTCCGCCTGCGACGCGCCTTCGGCGAGCATGGTGTTGGCGTCGGCCAGCACGACCTCCTTGGTATGCTCGACCAGCCGGTTGTGCTCGGAATGGAAGACATGGTGCACGGCGGTGAGGCCGATATTCTCGTTGGCGCGGCCGTCGCCGGCGATGAAGTGCGCGTCGAGCAGCTCGTTGTCGTATTCGGTGTCGCCATTGCCGGGGTTGCCGAGGCCGATCGTGATGTCGCCATCGGCGATCTTGCCGACCGGGACCGCCTCATGCGCGATGTCGGCCAAGAAGGCGTGGCTGGTGCGGATCGCGCCGGTCGTCAGAACACCGAGGCCGCCGTTGGCCGCGGGATTGCCCTCGACGACGATGTCGTCGGCGGTGTTGGGAATGCCGTCGAGGCCGATGCCTGTAATGATCTGCGGGAAACCGTTGGTGCCCGGAATGAAGTTGCCATAGGCGTCGGTTCGCATCAGCGGCACGCTGCCGACGTCGTTGTCGGTCAGCTGGATGCCGAGCACCGTCCGGGCCTGAGCCTTGACCTCGCCCCAGGTCGCCATGCCGCCATTGGCGCCTTCAATCAGTTTGCCGGTGGCGACCGGGTCGCCCGCGGCGTTGGTCACATACTGGCGCAGGAAGACCTGGTGTGACGGGTGCGAGGTATAGGTCTGGTTCTGATCGACATAGGCGGTGGTGGTGTTGACGGGACGCGTGTCGTCGGGTGTGCCCATGACGCCGTCGGCGCCGGGGCCAACCGTAGCGCGCGTCAGCACCATGAAATTGGTGGGGCTGCCCGCGACATAGAGCGGATCATCCGGCTGTAGCGGGATGAACACGGTGCCGCTGCCACCTTTGTTGACCAGGTCGAGGCCGTGATCGAAGAACTGGCCGAACAGCGTGAACCACGAGTTGAACGGCGCCGAGAGGCCTTCGTCGGGCGCGACGGCCGGGAGATGGACGTTGTCGCCGTCCATTGCGATGCCGAACGGCTCGAGCGCCGCGTCACGCACCACGCGCGCCGCCTCCAGAGCCGTGACCGTGGCAGCATGCGCGGTGGTCGCCGCCGCCAGCGCATCGAGCGCCGTCTGCTCGGCGGGCGTGGGGGGCGTATCGGGATTGCCATCGCCCAGCGCATCGGCTGCGGTCTTGGCGTTCTGCATCACGACGCGCGCCTGATACTCGGCGTCGGAAGCCGGCTTGAAGGTCTGGTAGATCGTCGTGATCGCAGCGAGATCGGTCATCTGCGTCGCCGAGCCGGCGCGCTGGAGCGCCGTCAGGATCGCCGCCGGGTTGCCCAGCGTCTGGTCGACGAGCAGGTTGGAAATGGTCCGTAGGCTCGAATCGAAGACGAGCGAACCCGGATTGTTCGACGGGTTGTAGTTCGGTGCCGTCGGCATGGCCGGCGCGCCCCCGGGGCCGTCCGGATCGAAGGACGTGCCGTCCGCCGGACGGTACTGCGGTGGCAGCAACTCGGGGAAGGGATTGTCGGCCGCGCCCCACTGTTCCTGGCCCGGAAGCAGATGGTTATAGGAACCGTCGACGGTACGAAGTCCCCAGGCAATGTTGTAGGCCGGAATTTGCCCACCGGGACCGAACAGCGGCTGGCCGTTCGCATGGTTCTCGGCGATCTTGATCTGCGCGAGAATGAAATCGAGATCGCTTCTGATGTAGGATACCATCGTACCGTCTCCGATTTTTGTGACCGACCGCAAAGACGCTTCAGGTAACGTGCCAAATAAAATCAATATTGTTGTTATTGACGTCGAGCTGTGAGATCATAAAATTTAATACGAATAATATCGAATTCGTATCGTCGATCATTATTTCGGATTGGCTGATTTCATAGCGCGGAAGGTCCAGCCAAAAGTACCGACCTTAGTCGGCAGTCGGCGGCGGACTTTCGTACGCTTGAGATTGCGGTCGGAGCGGCTAGATTTCGCCGGGAGGAACCGCGCCTCGTGCATGCGGCGATGAGCGCCGCCCGGTGCGGACAGCCGCGAGGCGACCTCCAAGCCGAAGCTCAAGCACCGATTCCCGGGAGGGAGCGCAGGCTTTGGTGAACGCCCTTTATTATCTTGTTATTTCATACGAAATTGATCTTCACTGGCAGTGACCTGGCGCGCCCGGTCGGAGGGTACTCGGCCTGAATCCATGAGGATTGCGGATGAGCTCGCCTGCAGATGGAAAGCCCCGGCAAGGCCCCGACCTCGCCGCTTCGCCACCGGCTTCGAGCGCTCCGGCGCACTGGCCGGGGCTGGGCTTGCCCGCCGCCGTTTCGAGGCACTGGCGCGCGCTTAGCCTGGAACGGAAATTCCTGATTACCGCCGCGCTGGCGGTGGGCCTGTCGATGGCGACGCTTGGCTACTGGGTCGAGAAGCGCATCCGAGACGGCTGGGTCCAGGGGATGGCGGAGACAGGCGCGCTCTATTTGGAAGGCTTTCTCTCAAATCACGTGCAGCTTCTGGAGCACGCGAACCGGCTGACTCCGGAGAGCGAAGCGGAGATTGACGACCTGCTTTTCAAGACGAATCTTGGCAGTCGCGTCGCAATCATCAAGATCTGGGATACCAGCGGGAATCTCGTCTACAGCACGAACAAGTCGGACTCCCATCAGAAGATGCATCCCGACTACATTGCCAGAACTCTTTCTGGGAGTGTTGTGATAGATACAGATCCGGATGATGAGAAAGGTGAATTTAGATTATCTGACAATAGTAATAGACTTATAGAAATCTATGCTCCAATCTACAAAAGAAAGACAAAGGATATCATTGCGATCGGAGAATTTTATGAATTCGATACAAGAATTCAAAAAGAGCTTTATGAAATGGAGTTTACGACGTGGATGCTCATAGCATTCGTTACAATTGTTATTGTATTTCTGCTTTATTTGATCGCGAGCCGTATCAGCCGAACGATCGGCATGCAGCAGGACTTGCTGGAAGCGAACCTTGCACGTGCGGCAGCGCTGGCCAAGCGTAACAACGCCTTGCGTCGCGCCGCAGATCGCGCACGTCTCAATGCTTCAGCCTTGAATGAGACCTATCTGGCCAGCATCGGCGCGGATATCCATGACGGGCCGATCCAGATCCTGAGCCTGATGATGCTGAAGCTGCCTCGGGCCTCGGAGCAGGGCGAGCAGCCAGAGGAGCTTGCGAGAACGATCCGCCAGAACCTGGAGCCGTTGATCCAGAAAACTCTGGCCGAGTTGCGAAACCTGTCCGCCGGACTCGTGCTTCCGGAGGTCGAGCACCTGTCTCCCGCGGAGACCATCGACCTGGCGGTGACGAGACATGAGGAACACACCGGGACCCGAGTCGCGCGCGATCTCATGAACCTGCCCAAGCACGCCCCGCGTGCCATCCGGGTCTGCGCCTACCGCGTCATCCAGGAGGCGCTGAACAATTCCTACAAGCATGCGGGTGGACGCGGGCAACGTGTAACGGCCCGGGGCGACGGAAAGATGCTGGAGATCGCCGTGGCCGACAGCGGCGTGCAATCGTCATCGCAGCTCCACCGTCCGATGGGCAGCACCAAGCTCGGGCTGCGTGGCATGGAGAGCCGCGTCAAGGCGCTGCGCGGCAGCCTGGCGATCATCAGATTGCAGAATGGCGGAACCGAGATCCGCGCAAGCTTGCCGCTGCGCTCCTAGAGCCCTTCTCCGCCTCGTTGAAACGCGGGAAAGGCTCTAGTTCTCTACCATAGCATTTTCTTCACGCGTCCCGGTGCCGGCTTCGCTCGAAAATGCGCTGGAATTCAGGGCGGTGCTGGCTTGCTCGTTCTCGGTGAGGCGCCTGCAGCCTCGAGCGCCGCCGCATTCAGCCGCTGGGCAGCGATAACGACTTCCAGCCGATTGCGCGCGTTCAGCTTGTGCATGAGGTGGGTCATGTATCCTTTGACCGTCTTCTCGCTCAGCGAAAGCGCCCTGGCGATCTCCCTGTTCTGCTTGCCACAGAGGAGCAGCTTCACGATCTGGTCCTCACGGACGCTGAGGCGGGTGGCCTGGGCGGACTTCTTTTCCAGTGCCTTGCACTGCAGGGCGCCGATCACTTTGGCGGAGAAGCATGGGGTGATGTAGATTTCGCCGCGGCAGGTCGCTTCGATGGCCTCGATCAGATCCTCCGCCGTGCTGCCCTTGAGCACATAGCCCTTGGCGCCTGCCTCGAGAGCCTGAATCGCGTGATCCGTGCTGGTCGAAGCCGTGAAGACCACGATCTTCATCTCCGGCACGGCACGCGCAGCGTCCGCGATCGCCTGGAAGGCGTCACCGGGCATGTTCAGGTCGACGACCATTGCATCGGGGCGGTGTTTGACAGCAATCGCGCAGATGTCGCCCGCCTGTGATCCTGCCGATGCCAAGGAAAATCCAGGCTTTCTTTGCATCAGCGCGACGATTCCTTCCATCAGGAGAGGGTGGTCGTCAACGACTGCAATCGTTATCCGTTCCATAGACCCTCTCGCTGCAAAGTATCGTCACATTCTTCTTGGGATCGTTCGGCTCAGGCTACTCCAAGGCAAGCGGCGAGGCGGCCTTTAACAGCGAATTGCCTCGCGTTTCTGTTCGCACTGCACCTTACACCGCGAGGGTTGAACCGCGATGCGTTCACTGTGATTACCTCGCCTTGGTATCTTGCCATCGGTCAGGAACGATGCGGCCGGCCGATGCGGCGATCTGGATGCCCGGATCTCGCCGGCTGCCGTCCTGCCGCAGAGCCGGAACGCCCTGTCGAGACGCATCATGAGCGCGTGGTGGTTCTAAGCTGTGCGATGGGCGCAGCGGACAGGGCCAAGCGCTCGCGCATGCGGTCCACAAAGACTTTCCTCTCGCCGTCACGCGATCAGCGGAGGGTGAGGCCGGCGAGCACGTGCTCCTCCGCCAGTATCTCAAGCTGGCTCAGCGTCTCCTCGTCGCCGGGGAAACGCGAAACCCGCCTCCTCCAAGGTTGACCGGGCTCAGCTATTCGCCAGTCTGGGCCGCGGCCTGCGCCGTGCCTTCTGGAAGGATGTCATGAAGAAGCTGATCAACGATCCCCGCCAGGTTGTCCGCGAAATGCTGGAAGGGATCGTCGCCCTTCATCCCGGGCTCGCGCTGCTGGCGGAGTACGACGTCGTGCTGCGCAGCGACACGCCCGGACCGGCGCAGCGCAAGGTCGCGGTCATCTCCGGCGGTGGTGCCGGGCACGAGCCGGCCCATGCCGGCTATGTCGGCAGGGGCATGCTGCATGCGGCAGTGTCGGGCGATGTCTTCACCTCGCCGTCCGTCGATGCGGTGCTGGCCGCGATCCATGCCGTCGCAGGGCCTGCCGGTGCGCTTCTGGTCGTCAAGAACTACACCGGCGATCGGCTGAACTTCGGCCTTGCGGCCGAGCTTGCTCGCGCCGGCGGCATTCCCACCGAGATCGTCGTCGTCGCCGACGATGTCGCCCTGCGCGACACGGTCCCGGATGAGCGCCGTCGCGGCATTGCCGGCACCGTGATGATCCACAAGATCGTCGGTGCGCTCGCCGAAGCCGGCGAGGACCTGCAGAGGGTGGCCGCGGCAGGCCGTGCGGCCGCGGCGGTGACCGGCACCATGGGCGTCGCGCTCGGCGCCTGCACGATCCCGGCCGCCGGCACGCCGGGTTTCAGCCTCGGCGCGGACGAGATCGAGCTCGGCCTCGGCATTCACGGCGAGGCCGGCATCGCCCGCCAGAAGATCGCACCGGCCGACGCCATCACCGACCGGCTGCTGGACACGATCCTCGCCGATCGCGGTTACGCTGCGGGCACGCCCGTCGCCCTGCTGGTCAACAATCTCGGCGGCACCACGACGATGGAACTCGCGGTCGTTGCCAGGCGCGCGCTCGCCCGGTTGCGCGAGCGCGGGCTGGTCGTGGGCCGAGCCTGGGCCGGCACCTTGCTGAGCGCGCTCGAAATGCCGGGCTGCTCGCTTTCTGTGATGGCGCTGGACGATGCCCGCCTTGCCCTGCTCGACGAACCGACACAGGCCCCGGCCTGGGCCGGGCCCGGCATCGTGCCGACGAGTGCAACCATCGTCTCGGCTGGTGAGCCACCCCCGGAAAGCGAGGCCGTGGTGTCGGCGGACGCTCTCGGCGCGACCGTCAGGCACGCCGCGCTTGCCGCGGCGGTTGCGCTGGAAGCCGCCGAACCGCTGCTCACCGAGCTCGACAGCCGCGCCGGCGACGGCGATCTCGGCATCAGCATGAGGCGGGCCGCGGATGCAATCCGGGCAAGCTGTGCCGCGAGCCATTCGGCCGATGCGGCATCGGTCCTGGCCTTGCTGGCCGGCGCCCTGCGACGCGCCATCGGTGGCAGTTCCGGACCCTTCTATGCCGTGGGACTGCTGCGCGCCGCGCGGCAACTCACAAGGGAGGCGGAGAGCGATCTGAAGAGCTGGAGCGCGGCCTTCTCGGCCGGCGTCGCCGCCGTTTCGGAACTTGGCGGCGCCAAGGGCGGAGACCGGACCATGCTCGATGCCTTGCTTCCGGCTGCCGAGGCCTTGGCGGCTGCGGCACGGCGCGATCTCACTGCGAGTGCGGCCTGGGCTGAAGCCGCCGAAGCGGCGCGGATCGGTGCCGAGGCGACCGCTGGGATGAAGCCGAGGCTCGGCCGTGCGAGCTACCTTGGCGATCGTGCCCTTGGCGCGCCCGATGGCGGCGCCGTCGCGGTTTCAGTGTGGCTCGGCGCGATCGCCGACCGGTCCGCGTCGAGAGTCGAGTGACCGCGTAGCGAAACGCCGCCCGCGGGCCGAGCCCGAGTTCTGGCAGCGCCGCGTGTATCCGGGCGGTCCCGATCCTTGTTGCGGCGAGGGAACGGGACGACCGGGTTTATAGGCTGCCCTGCCGGCAGGGGGCGCCCTCTCGATCAGCCGGCCTGGCCGCTCTCCGCATCGACCGGCGCCTGTCCGGGGCTGGCGGTGCGTGGCGCCTGCGCCTTGCCCTTGCTGCCGCGCAGCATCTCCCAGCTATTGGGCTGGCTGACCGAGCGGCGCAGATAGGCGACGGTCGCCGTGGCCTCGGCCGGGCTCATATCCTGGCGGGCGATCTGTTCGGCATCCGCGAAGCGTCCCTGCAGGCCGAGCACGAGGACGAGGTTCTGGCGCACGCGGGCATCGCTGCCGGGCGCGGCGGCAGCCTCGCGCAGCACGCGCTCGGCCTCGGGCAGGCGCTTCGACAAGGCGAGCGACAGGCCGAGATTGGACATCACCGTCGGCTCGTTCGGCGCCAGCCTGAGCGCGGTCTGGTAGATCTGCTGGGCGCGGTCGTGCTCGCCGAGCTGGTCGGCGACGGTGCCCTGCGCCGAGAGCACCCGCCAGTCCGGTTTCTCCGGCGTATGGGCCCGGCTCAGCACGTCGTCGGCCTCCTTCAGGCGGCCGTTATCGGCAAGCGAGCGGCCATAGGCGCCGAGCAGCTCGAGGTCGTTGGTATGGACCAGCACAGCGCCCTGCAGGATGGCGAGCGCCTGGGCGTTCTTGTCGAGCGCCCGCAGGGCCCTTGCGTAGAAAAAGGCGGCGTTGCGGTCCTTGGGATTGGCCTCGTAGCGCTTGGCCCATTGCGCTTCCTCGGCACGCCACTGCTCCGGCCCGCGCGGCTGACTGGCGCTGCTGCCGATCGAGCCGGTGACGTCGCCGGGGCCGCTGCGCATCTGGCAGGCGCCGAGGGCGAGGCAGGCGAGCGAAACCGCGGCGAAACGGCGGATGCGGGAGGATATCATAGGCTTGGACATCGGCCGGACTGCCTCGCCGGTTACGGAAAACTGTTGCCTGCGGTGATAAAACGTTAACCCTAACGGACTGTTAACCAGCCGGATTCGCGTGGCTCACAAGGGCCGCCATGGTCCCCTTGCGAGAGGTTTTCTGCCCGTGCACGCCCTGCTCCAGCCCGCCGGCTCGCCTGCCATTCCCGTCCATTGCGTCGCCGCCGGCGGCTGGCCGGAGCTCAGGGCGGGGCTGGCGCCGCTGGCGCGTGCTTTCGCCCAGGCGCAGGGCTTCGAGGCCCGCCCCGGCCAGCATGTCCTGCTGCCGGACGCGAACGGAGCCCTCGCGGCGGTGCTGCTCGGCGTCGAGCCCGCGACGGTCCGGCGGCGCGATCCCTTCGCGCCCGGCCGTCTCGCCGCGCTGCTCCCGGCCGGCGGCTATGCGCTGTCGGGCGAGATCGGCGAGCCCGGCCTCGCAGCGCTCGGCTGGCTGCTGTCGGCCTATCGCTTCGAGCGCTACCGCAAGCCGAAGCCGGCGACGGCGCGGCTCGTCCTGCCGGCCGGCGTCGACGGCGAGGAATTGACCAACCTCGCCGAATCGACCGCGCTCGCCCGCGATCTCGTCAACACGCCCGCGAACGATCTCGGCCCAGCCGAGATCGAGGCGGCGGTGCGGGCGCTCGGCGCGGCCTTCGGCGCCGACGTTACCAGCATCGTCGGCGACGATCTCCTCGCCGCCAATTTCCCGATGATCCATGCGGTCGGCCGTGCCTCGCCGCGGGCACCGCGGCTGATCGAACTGCGCTGGGGCGAAGAGGGCGATCCCCGCCTGACCCTGGTCGGCAAGGGCGTCGCCTTCGATACCGGGGGGCTCAATCTCAAGCCCGATGCCAGCATGCTCCTGATGAAGAAGGACATGGGCGGCGCGGCCGCCGCGATCGCCGCGGCGCGGATGATCATGCAGGCGAAGCTGCGGGTCAGGTTGCGCCTGTTGGTGCCGGCGGTGGAGAACGCGGTGTCCGGCTCGGCCTTCCGGCCGGGCGATGTGCTGCCGAGCCGCAAGGGGCTGAAGGTCGAGATCGGCAACACCGATGCCGAGGGACGCCTGATCCTCGCCGACGCGCTGGCGCTGGCCGATGAGGAAGCCCCGGAGCTGCTGATCGACTACGCCACGCTGACAGGCGCCGCCCGTGTCGCACTCGGCCCCGATTTGCCGCCCTTCTACACCCATGACGAGGGCCTGGCGGCCGAGATCGCACGGCTCGGCATGGCGGTGAACGACCCGGTCTGGCGGCTGCCGCTCTGGCCGGCCTATGACGCCCTGCTCGATTCCAAGGTGGCCGAGGTCAACCATATCTCGGGTGGCCCTTTCGCCGGCTCGGTCACGGCGGCGCTCTTCCTCAACCGCTTCGTCGAGAAGTCCGTCTCCTATGCCCATTTCGACATTTATGGCTGGAATCCCTCGGCCAAGCCCGGCCGGCCTGAGGGCGGTGAATGCCAGGGCGCCCGGCTGACCTATGCGCTCGCCCGGCAGCTCTACCCGGCGCGTTAAGCCTGTCTCGCGTCAGCGGTTGCGCCGCCCTGGCGCTGCGATAATGATACGGCCCCGTAACGATCGGGGGAACGAGCGCTCATGGCGCTGGAGATCAAACCGTCTCAGGCGCTCAAGCTCTGGCGCCAGGTCCATCTCGACCTGGTCCAGGATGCGCATTCCGATTTGTCGGTGCGCCAGACCGCGATCCTTCTGACGATCTATCTGGAGCTGCCGCCGCATACGGTGCGCGGCCTCGCCAGCCGGCTCGGCGTCACCAAGCCGGTGATCACCCGCGCGCTGGATTCGATGGGCAAGCTCGGCCTGGTGACGCGCCGCCGCGACGAGACCGACAAGCGCAATGTCGTGATCCAGCGCACGGTCGCGGGCGCGCTCGCCGTCGAGCACCTCGCCGATCTCGTGACGGCGCGGGCCCGCGAGCTCGGCCCGGCCTGATCCGGCATCTTCGCCCGTTAATCCGGCAGCGCTAGGCCCTTGTTTTATCGCATTTTCTTCACGCGAACCGGTGCCCACCTCGCTCGAAAATGCTCTACACTGGCGCCATGACAGAGATTCTCGACCGCCGCCTTACCCCTGCCCGGCCCGATCTCGCCGCCCGCCATCTCGATGGCCAGGTCGAGGCGCTGGCCTTTGCCGATCCCGTGCCGATGCGCGTCGTCACGCCCTTCGCGCCCTTGCGGCGCGAGCCGCGACCCGACGCTGCGCTGGATACCCAGGCGCTGGCCGGCGAGCAGGTCCGCGTCTACGAGCAGCATGAGGGCTGGGCCTGGTGCCAGCTCGTCGGAGATTCCTATGTCGGCTATCTCCCGGAGGACGCGCTCGCCGGCGATGCGGCAGTGCCGACCCATCGCGTCCGGGCGCTGCGAACCTTCGTCTACCCCGGCCCGTCGATCAAACTGCCGCCGCTTGAGGATCTCTCGCTCGGCGCCATGCTCGCCATCACCGGCGAAAGCGGCGAGTTCTTCGTCACCCAACGCGGCGGTCACGTCTTCAAGCAGCATCTCTGCACCCGTGACGTGCACGAGCCGGATTTCGTGGGGGTCGCCGAGCGCTTCCTCGAAGTGCCCTATCTCTGGGGCGGCAAGACCAGCCTCGGCCTCGATTGCTCGGCGCTGGTCCAGCTTGCGCTGGCGGCGGCCGGTATCGCCGCGCCGCGCGATTCCGACTTGCAGGAGAAGGGGCTCGGCCAGCCCGTTGCCTTCGACGAGGACCTAACCGGTCTGCAACGCGGCGATCTTGTCTTCTGGAAGGGCCATGTCGGGATCATGACAGATCCTGAGACCCTGCTGCACGCGACGGCGTTCTCGATGAGCGTGATCCGCGAGCCGCTGCGCCCGGCGCGCGATCGCATCCTCGCCCGCAATGGCGGACCGATCACCGCGATCAAGCGGCTGGGCTGACGCCGCCGGCGCGGCTCAATAGCCGCGCGCGGGATCGACGATGTGCTCGAGCGGCTCACCCGCCTCGAGCCGCCTGATCTGCGCCGCGACCTGGGCCGCGACGGTCTCCGGCGCCGACATCGCCGCGTTGTGCGGGGTCACCGTCACCGCGGGATGAGTCCAGAGCGGCGATTCCTGCGGCAGCGGCTCGGTCTCGAACACATCGAGCACCGCCGCCTTGAGCTCGCCGGCGGCCAGTGAGGCGAGGATATCGGCTTCGACCTGGAGCCCGCCGCGCCCGGCATTGATCAGCACCGGCCCGCCGAGGCGCCCGTCGCGCGCCAGCCCCGCGAACAGGGCGCGGTTCAGCATGCCGCGGGTCTCGGGCGTCAGCGGCACGAGGCAGACCAGGATGTCGGTGCGCGCCAGGAATTCGGCCATGCCGGCTTCACCGGAATAGGTCGGCACGCCTTCGATCACCTTCGGCGAGCGGCTCCAGCCGGCAACGTCGAAGCCGACGACGCGCAGCTTCGCGACCGCATCGAGCCCGAGCTCGCCCAGCCCCATCACGCCGACGCGGACCTCGCGCGCCGCCGGCTGGTTGCGGTCGTCCTCCCAGATTCCCGCGCGCTGCTGGGCCATGTAGCGCGGCAGCTGGCGCAGCTGCGACAGGCAGTGCAGCACGACATATTCGCTCATCCGCGTCGTCAGGTCGGGGTCGACGACCCGCGCGATCGGCACCTGCGGCAGCCGGGAATCGGCGAAGATGTGGTCGACACCGGCGCCGAGCGAGAAGATCGCGGCGAGGTTGGGCAGCCCGGCGAGGCTACCCTCGGGATGTTTCCAGCTCGCGACATAATGGACGGCGCGCCGGTCGAAAGGCTCGCCGAGCGTCACGATGGGCAGCTCCGGCAGCAGCGCGGCGAAACGCGCGCGCCAGTCCTCGACATGCCAGACGGTCATTGCCACCAACAGGCTCATGGCTGGGATGCCTCCGTAACGGGAATGATCAGGGGGCCGCGCTCCACCGGGCCATCGCCGAGCCGGTAGGCGGCGCGCAGCCGCGTCTGCGCCGCCGAGAAGCCGGCCTCGTCGCGGGCATGGACGATGCCGAGCGGCTGGTCGGGGCCGACCGTATCGCCGATGCCGGCGAGCTCGACGATGCCGACGGCGTGGTCGATCGTGTCCTGCGGCCGTGTCCGCCCGCCGCCGAGCGCGACCACGGCGAGGCCGACGCCGCGCGTGTCGATCTTTGTGACGATGCCGGCGCGTTCCGGCAGCACCGGCCGGACCAGAGGCGCCGCGGCGAGATGCGCCTGCGGCCGCTCCAGCAGATCGGCCGGCCCACCCAGCGCCACGACCATGCGGGCGAAGCGCTCGGCCGCCGCGCCGCTGGCGAAGGCGGTTTCGATCTTTGCCGTCGCCTCCTCGATGGTCGCGGCGAGCTTGCCGAGCAGCAGCATCTGGGCGGCGAGCGCGACCGTGACCTCATGGAAACGCGGCTCGCGCCGCCGGCCGGTCAGATGGTCGAGGGCATAGGCTGTCTTTTATA
>NZ_JAWDID010000031.1:0-65646 GCF_032464875.1 Allobosea rubneri | reverse complement strand
CTGCTCTGCCGGTGCTTTCTCCGGCCCGGATTTCTGTCTCATCTGCGCTCCAAAATGGCTGCGATGATCCAGAAATCCTCCCTTCCCGAAAACCCCTGAACTGTCTCAAGGGCGCTGACGGCAGACACCTGCACGCCCTACCAGGCGCGGATCCCAAGCGTTTGTTGCAGACGCAGTGAGGTCGGGGCGCAACCGACAGTTAACCATCGTCGGCAGCATTTGGACTAAATCGGAACGATCGCCCTCACTGCGAATTGCTAAGCGACCAGCGAGGGACTGTTCGATGCGGTACGGCGTTTCAGTTGAATTCTGGCTCTTCCTTGCCCTGGTGCTCAATCTCGCGCTCTCTCTGGCGATAAATCTCTGAATGGGGCACGCGAGCTCCGTTAGCGGAGGTCGGCACCGTCACTAGCTTGCCATCTCGTCGAACGTGATCGAAGCCAGCGTACCGATCGGCCGATGGTGATACTCGAGCTGCGCACCCAGGCTCTTCGACATTGCAGCGATGATCTTGCCGCCGAGACCACTCCCTTTCGCCGTCCCGTTACCGGTCCAGCCGATGCCATCGTCAGCAACGCTCAGGGTAACCTGCGTGGACGGAGTGCGGGAAAGACTGACGCGAACTTCGCCCTCCCCGACCGGATAGGCATATTTCAGAGCGTTTGTGACCAGCTCTGTCGCGATCATGCCCACGGATACGGCGCGATCGGTCTTAATCGAGACCGGCTCGGCATGAAGCTTGATCGTAGGCGTCCGGCCTGAAGCCGTGATGGAATTACCCAACTCGCCGACCAGCGTTTCCAGATAGGCAGCGAGATCGACCTGCTGGACATCCGTTGATGTGTAGAGGCTGCGATGGAGGTTTGCGATCGCGGTTATCCGAGCTTGCGTTTCCGCCAGAGCGGCTGTCGCGCCGGGCTCGACCACCGCCGAAGCTTGCATCCGAACCAACGAGCCAACGAGCGCCAGACTGTTGGCCACACGATGATTGACCTCCGCGAGAAGCATCTCTGCCCGATCCTTTGCCTGCCGAACCTGGCGCTCCGCTTCTTCCTTCGCCCGCATCAGCCGGGCGCGCTCGACCGACTGTTCGAGTGCGGCAACGAGCAAAACCTCGAAATCATCTCCGACCGTTTTCACGACATAGTCGACGGCCCCCGCTTTCAGTGCCTGGACGGCGATGGAGAGTTCGGTCGAGGCAGTGACGTAAACGACCGGTGGGCTTTGCTCCCGTACCCGTAGCGCTTCGAGAACGGCGACACCGGAACTCGTTCCGAGGTCATGATCGAGGATCACGACATCGACATCGCCATCAGCAATACGGGCGAGCCCGGATTCTGCGGTCGTGACGTGTTCGACCTCGTAGCCGCGGCGGCCGAGGATGCGCTGGACGAGCCGCCCGAGTGCGGCATCGTCGTCGATATAGACAGCCTGGATTATGCGGTTGGGCATTACCGCGTCTTCGCCGACTGCATCATTCGGTTTCCGGGACCTGCATCACCGAGAAGAACAGTCCCAGCTGCCGGATGGCGTTCGCGAACCCGTCATAGTCGACCGGCTTGGTGATGTAGACATTGGCGCCAAGATCGTAGCAGCGCTGGATCTCGCGGCTGTCGTCAGTGGTCGTCAAGACTATGACCGGCGAGCGCTTGGTATGCGGGTTCGCCTTGACCCTCTCCAAGATATCGACGCCGGCCATGTCCGGCAGGTTGAGGTCGAGCAGGATTAGCAACTGCCTCCCCGAGCTGGCCTCGCCCGTACCGTCCTCCCCGAGCAGGAAACTCAGCGCGTCGGTGCCGTTCCTGAACGGGATAATATCGTTGTTGACCCCCGCGCGGCGGATATTCTTCTCGATGAGACGAGCATGACCTTCGTCATCCTCGATCATCACGATCGAAACCGGCTTCCCGTTGCTCACGTCGTGGAACTCCGCTGAACCGCGCCGAGGTCGGGCGGCAATAGAATGGTGAAGGTGGTGCCGACGTCCAGCTCGGAGCTGACGGTGATATCGCCACCGAGGTTTCGGACGATCGTCCGGACATGAGCGAGACCGATGCCCTCGCCCGGCATATCCTGCGTCCCTGATCGTCGAAAAAGCTCAAAAATCCGTTCGTGATCGGCAGGCGAAATACCTCTGCCGTTGTCTTCGAACTCGACAACCACCCAGCCCGACTTCTCACGCCTGCCGCGCATGACCACCTTGAGGGGTCGCTTCGGCGATCGATACTTGATGGCATTGTCGAGCAGGTTTCCGAGCACCTGCTCCATGGAAAGACGATCGGTGCGGATCTTGAGCGGCTGGCACTCGACAATTACGCCACCACCGCTCTCGGAGCTCTCGGTCGCCTGGTGATGTACGGCCGCTGCTGCGGCCTCCAGCGTCGCTGGTAGATCGATCGCCTCGGCACGCAGGACGCGCTTGCCTTCCCGCGATATCTTCAGGATCGCGTTGATCAGCCCATCCATCTTGCGCGTCGAGGAGCGAATGAAGCTGATCGCTTCCGGAAGATCGACGTTGACCGCAGTGCTGGCCTCCTCCAGCGCCGCCGGGGCCGCCGACGAACCGGCCTCGAAGTACGCCTTGATCGGAGCTGCTGTCGCTTCAAGTTCGCTCGTAAAGCCCATGATGTTCACGAGTGGCGCTCGCAGGTCGTGGGTCACGATATAGGCAAAACGCTGGATCTCTTCATTGGCCCTGGTCAGAGCCTCGGTCCGCTGCTGGACGCGCTGTTCGAGCCCGACATTGAGGGCGGCAACCTCGTTTCGGGCGGCACTGATCTCGCGCGTGTAGCGTGCGATCGTCCAGAACGCCGCTACAGCGAAAAGGATGAGGGCAACCGCGCCGGCTACGATGGTCCAGCGCAATCGAGCCGACGCCGCTTCCTGCCCGGCAATGGCATGCTGCAATCGTTGCTCCGATTGGGAGAGAATTGCGCTGAGTCCGGCGCGCGCCTCGTCCATCAGATCGCGGCCAGGCCCTTGCCGAACCGCAGCGATTGCCTCCTCCCAAGCGCCGCGTTCAGCCAGGGCGACGACTTGGGCAAGTTCCGCCAGCTTGCTGCGCAACGCCCCTTCGAGACGGTTGAACTCCGACCGGGTTGCGTCGGTGGCGCCGACCGTTTCCTTCAACCGCTGGAGGGTCGTGTCGAACCTGGAGACTGCATTCATATAGGGACCGAGATAGGCAACGTCGCGCGAAAGCAGATAGCCGCGCTGGCCGGTCTCGGCATCCTGGGCAAGCGAAAGCAGGTCGGCTGCTGCACTTCGGGTCTCGCGCGCCGCGACCACTTCGTCGAACTGGCGCTCCGAAAGCCTGGTGAGCCAGAAGGACGCGACGACAATCGCGAGCAGCACCAGCGCCCCTCCTGCAAGCAGGACGAGATTGGATCTTAGAAACTGCGATTGAGAGATAGGCATCGACAAAACCCAGCGGCCAAGGGTGCATGGCGATGCCCTGAGAAACGCGCAATAGCAAATGACAGGGTTTCGCGATTTATCGCGCGGCCCCTTTCATCGAGCTCGGTAGTGGCGCGCAGGCTCGCATAAATCCACGCAGAGTCAGACGTGCGGCTATTCGTCGCCGCCGACGCGTCGATGGCGCGCCTCGCGTCTCGTCAGGGTGCAATGAACCGCGTGAGGGCAGCGGCGCAGAAGGATGCTCCGGGATGCCATCGCACGAAATCGAGCGGGAGGAGCCTTTGCGCGCCGCAACTAGGGCTTAGGCTCGCCGTTCGCGCGCTTGTTCGTCATATCCGCAGCCGTTTCGCCTCGAAACGTCAGGGAGGCTTGGTAGAGCACTGTGCCGGCCTCGTTTTCGACCGCAACCCGGAAATCGACCGCTGCGCTCCTGGGCAAGTCTCGCACGAGTTCACCGAGTGCGCGGTGAGCTTCCTTCACAGCTGTCGCATCATCCAGCAATTCGATGCCGCCAGTTAAATCTAGGCGTTCGCCGTCACTCACTGCGAAGCGGTACGTCGGCATGGGGCACCTCCCAATTCGGAAGAAATGCCGATCACAGGCACGGGTTCCCCGACGCCTGCAACCTGAGCCAACGATTGCGTGAACGAGGCCTGACGCGCGCGAGTGTCGGGCTCCGACCCAAAGTACAATCGACGGAACGTCAGGGAACGTGCCAGCGTTTCGCGACCATGCATAAGCTCAGACCCAAGACGGCAACTTCTGCGATCGAGGAACGCGGGCGCGCGCGGCTGATGCTGCAGATGCCGCAGCACCGACAGGCATTTGCCGGAGCTTCGAGCGACCGCTTCCTCGACATATGCGAGGCCTATGAACTGGCGTGGAACGCTCTTAGCCACTGGTCCCAATCGCCGGCCGCCGAGCAGGCTGATCGCCTGGAGGAGTACCGCGCAATCCTGGCTGAGTTGGAACGGGAGGCTGCGCATTACGTGAGCGCAGGAAGCGAGAGAATGTCCGCCCCTGTGTGAACGGCCTGGGCAGCCCTGGGTCAAAGCAGGTAAAGCTCGTCCCGGCTTTATCAATCTGCCGCCGAGCCGTTGATCCGACGCAAGGATGGCTGTAGCCACTTCGTGGATACCAGCGCAATGGACGCCAGAGTATTTTCAACACTGAACCTGCCCGCGCGCCAGCAGCTTGATGCTTGGCGCGGCTGGTTTGATTTATTCGATGTTCAGTTCGATGCCTCTTGTGAGGGCTTCGAGGCAACGAGCGAGAC
The DNA here is from genome assembly GCF_032464875.1 of Allobosea rubneri. NCBI lineage: Bacteria > Pseudomonadati > Pseudomonadota > Alphaproteobacteria > Hyphomicrobiales > Alloboseaceae > Allobosea > Allobosea rubneri. The sequence continues at coordinate 60,953 of NZ_JAWDID010000031.1, read as the reverse complement.
TTGGAACTTCGGCAGATTCAGCTTGGGCCGGGTGAAGGCTCCGAAATTGCTGGCCTCTCGAACGGCTAAGCACTTACGTCGCGATTCAATCGATCACTGGAACATTGCGATCGGTCAGAAACGAACGCTTGCCGATGCGGGAGGAAATCGTTCGATCGACGTGCCAGCCGGCGTACCGTTTGCCGCATCGTTGGGCCGTGACGTCGTGAGCTTTCGGGATCAGGACGAGCGCCTGCAGCTTTACGTGCCGCGCGATGCCTTTCCTGACTTGGTCCCGGCATTCGAGGCCGTCGAAGGTCGGCCGCTGACGAACTCTATGGGGGTGCTTCTGGCTGAATTTCTCGGCCTTCTGGCTCGCTCCGCTCCGGGGATCCCCCAATCTCATGTTCCTGCCCTGCAGAGCGCTATTCACGCAATGCTGCTGGCTTGTATTGCGCCATCGCCCGACAACGACATGATCGGCGCAGCACCAGTCGCCATGACAAGAAAGGCGGTTATCCGCCGCATCGTGGATCAGAACCTGCATCGCAGCGACCTCAACACGGAATTCCTCTGTCGCGAGGCCGCCATGTCGCGCTCGCAGCTTTACCGGCTGTTCGAAACCGAGGGAGGCGTGAAGGCATACATACAGCGCGAGCGTTTGAGGCGGTGTTTGGGGGAGATTACCAACAGCATCGTCAGTAAGCGGTCGATCCTGTCGATCGGAGAGGAGTTTGGTTTCACGGACGCATCCAGTTTCAGCCGTGCTTTCAAAAGAGAATTCGGCCTGACGCCGACAGAAGCGAGGCACGGCGACCTGTCAGATGCCCCCTTGCGGCCGGTGCTTGGTAGACGGCTGAAGGCCGAGGTGAGCAGTCTGGTGGATATCCTTCGACAGTCGGCGTGGCCTTAGGCCTTCCAAATGGCTCAGTCCAATCAAAAGGCCCGGTTCGCGTTAGCGAAACCGGGCCTCAATTTAGAACGAGAACTCAGCGCTTCCTAAGGGCGTCGATCGCCTCCCCCGCGGCGCTCGCCGCTTCCGACTTCACCGCGTCCAGCGCGCCGTAGAACGCGCCGCCGAAGGCACCAGCGAGAACCCCGGGCGGTCCCGCGTAAATTCCGATCTCGCCGCCCTTCATGAAGGCCTCCTCGGTTTTCTCGCCGATGTTGCAGATGGCGTCGTAAAGGTTGAAACCACCGCTCACGTTGTCCAGGGCCTCATCATTCAACGCAACGTTGTCGCGCTCGGTGTTCATCGCTCTGCTCCATCACTCGCGTCGTTTCGGTGAGGCAGGTGTACGGTGACTGACTTACAGGAAGCTTACAAGCGCGGTGCTAACGGCAGTGCCGTCGCTTCACGCCGCAACTATGGTTTCGAAATCGGCACTGCTTTTCTCATGATTTGAACAGTCGAAGATCAAAGCCATACATTGCGCTTCAGAGCCTCGACGTTTAGATCGCCCGTTGTCGGAAGGCACGGGTTCCAGCGCTCAGTCGCGCTTCGTTGGGCGTCCAGGATCGATCGGAATCCACGACTCCGACGGCTTCGGAGCCCCTTTCGCGGGCCCTCCCGTGCTATCGTTTGGATCAGTCTTCGCCCCTTCCGCCTCCGGAACTCCCGTCCCGGGCCGCGGCCGGCTGTCGGTGCTACGGCGAGGCTGTCCGGCGGTCTTGTCTTTGTCGGGCGTTGTGCTGTTCACGGCTGATCTCCCTGAGTTCGCGCAGACGGTTTGCTCCCGTCTCACTCTCGAAGCTTGCCCAGATTCCCAGGCAGCCCCGAAAATGGCAGATCGTCGGGGCTTTGATTGGTGCCTGGAGCAGGATTATCCTCTTGCCCGTGGCCTTGCGGCTCGCGGCGGGCTTCCCACTGAAGAAGTGCAGCGACGAGCTCCGCCAGCTCAGCAGCCGCCTTGGAGCTCTCGGGTGCGGCGCTCAACGCGTTGGCGCGCGCAGCGACTGCTTCGTATTCGTCCTTGTTTTCGATCTGCATGTCCGAACCTCCAAACATGCCCTCCGAACACGAGAGATCGACCGAGGTTCCCAAACGACGAGGGGGCATATCCCTCAAGGACATCTATTACGCGGAGAAACAGATCCTGAAGGCCTTGCCGAAAATGGCGAAGGCGGCGACGGCACCTGAGCTGAAGCAGGCTTTCGAGAAGCATCGCGACCAAACCGAGATCCATGTCGAGCGTCTCGCGGATGTGTTCGAAATCATCGGCAAGGCGCCGCGCGGCAAGACCTGCGACGCCATCCTCGGGATCATCGATGAAGGAAAATCGATTATCGAAGAGTTCGAAGGCAGCCCAGCTCTGGACGCTGGACTGCTGGCCGCGGCGCAGGCGGTGGAGCACTACGAGATCTCTCGCTACGGGACGCTCAAGGCGTGGGCGCAGCAACTCGGAATGGCGAATGCTGCGAAGCTTCTCGATCAGACTCTCACCGATGAGATGAAGACGGATCAGACGCTGTCCCAGCTCGGCGAGAGCAAGATCAACAAGCAGGCCCTGGCCAAGGCAGCCTGATTCCTTCGGCTCCGGCTGCATGCCGGAGCCCGCTCCTCCACTGGCGATCGAGTCGCACTGCAACACTCAGCGGTTGCGGCGCGGAAACTCGACGATCCCCTCCGCCGTGGGTTGCTGGCTGGGATCGACGGCATTTCGTCGAGCGGCGCGATCCGCACGCTTCTCAGCCTCAACGCGATCTGCCTCAACAAGGCGATCGAGGGCACGGGTGAACGGATTGTGAGGACTACGTCGGCCGGGCGTATTCATCATCGAGCCAGGTCCTTGTGGTTTCGCAAATCAAATCGATGCGCTTCTCGCTGGCCGGCGCTTCAGCTTGGTCAGAGGGCCCTCGAGATCGGTTCTCGCATCGCAGTGCATCTGTGCGGCGTGGAGAAATCTCCGCCATGCCGGCATGGGATCGCCTGCCGGCGTCATTGAGACGGCATGCGACACCAAGGTATCGGGCAGGATCAGCTCGTCAGGGTCGAAGCCAGCCGAGCGCGCCAATGCTCGGGCTATGTACTCCACGCGGCCATGCTCCATGACGCACCTGCAACTCGATAATCAGCCTGCCGCTCGGTCGAGCGACCGGTACATCCGCGGTTCGAATGACCAGCGGCAAGCGTCACGCCGCTAGGGCGCGAAGCGAATCCCGATCACGTCGGCGATGGCTCCAGAGGTGCTACGGCCTGGTCACCCAGAACCGTACCATCCTGCATCGCCGTAACTTCCCGCAGTATTTCGACGGCATCTTTCTGCGCTCGAATGAAGCGCCCCATGTCAACCGCACTCTCCGGATTCGCGCCCAAAGCCTCGAGGGCGGTTTCGACTGCACCCCGGAGAGCACCGAACCGGTCTACAAGTCCGGGAACCAGACTGACGGGAAGCTCGCTCATCACCGAAGCTTACGCCCTTGAGCCGGTCGCGCACCGTCAAATGACATATTTTCCTAGACGATACGGACGATCAGCCACTGCCTGTCGCGCGAGCGCGATTGTGAGCCAGTCCCCGGCATCGATCAGGGCACGCCCAGTCCGGCTAGCCGATTACCTCTGAACCTGCATAGCTGGAGTGCGTCGAAACGCTTGATGCATCCGTTGCCCACCAGCAATGGATCGCTTCAGCATTCGAGCCAAGACCGAGTAAGACCGCCATCCTGCCGAGATTTCGCATCTTTCACTGGGTCGCCGCTCACAAGCGCACCCTCGCCACCGATGAATTCCTGGGGAACACCCTGGCGTTCATTGCAGGTGCTATCAATGCCGGCGGTTTTCTGGCCGTCGGTCAGTACACCTCGCATGTGACGGGGTTTGTCTCTTCGATAGCGGACAATCTCGTCCTGGGTTCGCTTGGGATCGTGCTGGTCGGTGTCACCGCGCTCGTGACCTTCGTGTCGGGGTCTGCCTGTTCGGCCGTCCTGATCAATTGGGGGCGGCGCAACGCTCCTGGGAGGCAATATGCCTACCCGCTCGGCTTGGAAGCCGCCCTGCTTCTGCTGTTCGGTGCGCTCGGCAGCGCCAGCGGCGCCTTTCCCGGTCTTCTGCTGCTGGCCGCGCCACTACTCTGCTTCATCATGGGCCTGCAGAATGCCACCATCACAAAGATCTCAGGTGCCCGGATGCGCACCACCCACCTGACCGGAATGGTCACGGACATCGGCATCGAGATGGGCAAGCTATTCTACTGGAACCGGCGCCATGGACCGCCTGGTGCCCGCACGGTCGCCGCGGACAGGCGCAAGCTCGCCATCCTGCTGCGCGTCGTCGGCATGTTCTTCGCCGGAGGCATTGTCGGGGCCGTCGGCTTCGCGCAACTCGGGTACGTGTTCACGGTTCCGCTCGCGGCGATCCTCCTGGGATTCGTTTGGCCGACCTTCGTCCGGATCGGCAAACGACCATAGCGCTGCGCCTTGAGGCTCATTGCCTCGCACCCGAACCCGTTCTTCACGGGAACTTTTAATCTCCGGGTTCATTCCTCCCAATGTCGGGAGGATGGCATGGAAGATGCGCTCTTCGTCACCGCTGGAATGCTTGCTGTAGCAGCCTTGTCGTGGTTCGCGTCCAAGCACTGGGAGCTTTGAAGGCTCGTAGGAGCGCTCGCCTCATCGGTTGTCCGACCAGAGCTAGCGTGTTCAAGGTCCACTACAATGCCGCACTACTTCTTCGACATCTTCAATGCCCAGTCCGACAGCGTCAATGTAGGCGGCCAAGATCTGGAGAATGACGACGCGGCGCGTAGCCTGGCGTTGCGCACTCTAGCCGAACTGGCCCACCAGCATATCCGCCGCGAGATGCTGTGCCGGAGCGTTCCCTGAAATGAAGACCCCGCCTCCCTCCGAACTCGTCGCGGAGTGGCCATTGCCGCCACTAGCGAGCCTCGGCTCGACAGTGAGGGCAATTGGTATCCAGCGCGAGCTTCGAAGGCACCTACCCTGGAAGATGCGTGGTTTTCTTCGCGTCGACGGCAACCAGGCGGTTCTGCACTTGCCAATCGAGGAAAAGGAGGCGTTCAGCGCGGCCTCGGCCAAGATCGCGACCGCTATTGAGGAGATCTCAGCTTACCCCGTGCTCCCTAGCGAAGTGGAAGACATTCTCGGAATCTCCTCTCGCGAGCGCCACAAATGGATGAAGCAGTCTCGGCTTAAAAGCGCTGGGACGCGAACAGTGAAAATGCGGGGGCGGGCCAAGGCGGTGACCTTTCACGTTTTCGATGCCCAGCACATTGAAGACATTCTCGATCGCGATCTCCCAACGATCTGGCGCCAAGAAGATGCCGCGATGAGCGCCGAGAACCGCAAACGCGCGGCCGCGAAACGTCGACAAACCAGGACACAGGCACGCAGCCAATCGGGTTGCGCTGGATCCGCTGATGACGCCTCCGGATCGAAGCTAGAGGGTTGGGATGTCTTCGCGGCAGAAGGTTTGCTTCGCGCCCCGAGGAAATAGCGAGTCTCGAGGTCGACCTCCCCCAGCGGTCCGCTGGAACCGTCGGTGCCCTGCCCCGTTTCGCGCTTATGGCTCGCGCGCTAGAACTCGATTGAACCAGTCGCCTTGCGGTCGCGACCTTCAACGTCAACAACATCAGAAGGCGGCTTTCAAATCTGCTGGATTGGCTCGCGCGGGCCCAGCCTGACATTGTCTGCCTTCAGGAGCTCAAATGCGCGGATCGTGCGTTCAAAGCCGCACGCCCGAGCGCGTCTCTGACTTCAACCGGGACCCGCATCGGTTGACGACGCAGCTTTGACCGGCTCAGCGGCGCCAGCCCGCGATCTCTTGCAACCTGCGCTAAAGCTCTGCGTTGTGAATCTATGCCCGATTGGATACCGGCGGCGGCCGACGACACACAGTCCTCACGCCGGAAACTTGCCGGACATCAGAGCCATCGGCGGCTCTATATTATTGAATTTTCTGATGAAATTGACCTCGAAAAGACGCCACTTCAAGGTGGTTATTCGAAAATGCTCATCAGCCAGAAGTGAGCCAACGGAGCAGGGCAATGTCAGCACGCGCGATAAGCTTCGTCGAGGAATGGGTTGCGGAGCGGATTCAGCCAAGTGTCTACCACGACGAAGAAAGCCCCGATGAGCGGAATAGCAATCTCGCTGAACAGCTGCTCCTTGACGCTTCCTCCGCGGGAATCCCCGAGGGAGAGATCGCGGAAGAGTATCCAGATCTCGCGGGTCAGATCGCTTCGGCAATGAAATCCGCCTTGAATGACGAGGAAACGCCCCGCGACAAGAAGGACTAAGCGTGGAGGGGAAGCTGATGGGTAACTTGGAGCGGGCCATCGAGATCGCCGCCGCCGCCGCCCATGCGGGCCAAACCGACAAGGCCGGCGCACCATACATCTCACACCCTCTTCGGGTCGCGCTCGGCTTTATTCGAGCCCGAGACGAAGAACGGGCGATCATCGCCGTTCTGCACGATGTGATCGAGGACAGCGCGATAACAGCTACAGAGCTCCGAGGTGAAGGCTTCTCAGAGGCAATCGTGGAGGCCGTCGAAGCCCTATCGCGACTTCATCCTCCGTGCTGCTGCGAACGAACTCGCCAAGCCGGTGAAGGTCGCGGATCTCAAGGACAACCTAAGTCACGCTAGTCTAGCAATGATACCGGCAGACAAGAGGTCAGAGCTGTTGGCAAAATATGAGGGTGCGTTGGAGGTGCTAGGAGCGGCCTGAACCTCAATTGCCCTTGTTAGGGTGAACCAGAACGTCCTTGTACTCAGGATGGCGCCTTGCCCAATCGGCGATGAACGAGCAGGCGGGAACGATCCGATCTCCGTGTTTGCGGGCATGATCGAATAGCGCCCCAGCAAGCTGCGAGCCGACTCCGCGGCCGCGCGCGGCGCGCGGCACCTCGGTGTGTGAAATAACCAGTGCTTTCTCAACTCATCGATAGATGGCGAAAGCTTCGCCATTAGCAATCGTCATGACGAACCGGTTATGGTTGGGCTCATCTCGGATGACGGGTGCTTCCATCAGGACTGTCTCCACGGCACGAAGCTTGACTACCAGTTGAACCTTGGCGCTCGGCGCGAGTTCCTCAGTGCTACAAGCCCGCGAGCGTCGCCGTCTCATTCCCCTCGAGTTCTATCGAGAGGCCTGCCAGGACGGAAACGGCAATCGGCACGCCGTCGTCTCGGTGCCCTTCCCAAATCTCGCGACAACCAGTTATGGGCTCTAGGACGGAACTCCGGAACACTTCGTCGACGATTGCCGACTTGAGATCGAAGCCACCAGCGCCGCGCGGTGCCTTTGACGCCCTGGCCTGCCGCTCTACGCGCGGCGAGGGCGCCGCCGGACGCGAGCAGCGCGCTGACGTGAGCGCGAGGGCGTCGAGCCGCGTCCTACGTTTCAGTCTCGCCGGCACAATATCCACGACCGATCCGGAACAAGGCGGCGCGCAACCGGTTCAGCCCGGCAGCGGGGGGAGCCCACAAACACGGGAGCGCCGGCATGGGCTGGTTTTCCAAGGACATTGCCAACATGGACGATCTCTTCGTCCATACGCTGCGCGACATCTATTATGCGGAGCATCAGATTCGCAGGGCCTTGCCTGACATGGTCGACAAGGCGACGAATGCGGATCTGAAACAGGGATTCCAGACACATCTCCGAGAGACGGAACAGCACATCGTGCGGCTCCAGGGGCTGCTGGGGTGGCGCTTTCGGAAATGGCAGCGGACGGCCCTTTGCGGTCGGAACTCACATTAACGGCATGGGACGAAGCTATGCTGGCGGGAGGGAGTGCTTTTCGATGAGTGGGACGCTCTTGGTCACGACGTAGGTGTAGTACCGTTCTATGCCAATCGCGGATTCCAGGAGCCGGTCGATCAGGCGCTGGTAGCTGTCGATATCGGGCGTGACCAGGCGCATGATGTAATCGATGCCGCCGCCGGTGGCGTCGCAGGCGACGATGGCCGGTTCCTTCGCCACGGCCTCCTCGAAGCGGCGAAAATCCGCCTGCTGATGGCTCTTCAGGCTGATCTCGACGATCACGGTCGTCCGCGGCGCATCGGGTTCGAGATCGACGATCGCGGTGTAGCCCCTGATCACGCCGGCTTCCTCCATCCGGCGCAGCCGCTCCCAACAGGCGGCCGGCGACAAGGCCACCGTCTCGGCGAGCTTGAGCTTGGTCATGCGGCCGTCGCGCTGCAGGGCCGCGACGATCTTCAGGTCGATCGGATCGAGCTTCATCTTCGGTGACCGCCCATGCATAATGTCATGATTTCCGCCTCCTAAGAACGAGACAATCTCATGTTCCGTCAAGCCGAACGGCCTTCCGGCAACAGGCTTTCCCCGATTGTGGAGAAGGCCGTCGAATGGCACCCGGTCCTGACGAAGCAGAAGGGCGCGACCAAGCATGCCGCGCTGACGGAGCGGATCATCGCCGATATCGACGCCGGCCTCCTGAAGCCGATGGATCGGATGCCGACCCATCGCGACCTCGCCTGCGAGCTCGGCATCTCCGTCCAGACGGTCAGTCTCAGCTACAAGGAGGCCGAGCGCCTCGGCTATCTCAGCGGCGAAGTCGGACGCGGAACCTTCGTCAGGAGTCGCGTCACCGAGCAGGCCGGCCGGCTGATGCTCGATCGCAGCCCGACCGAGGTCGTCGATCTCTCGATCGTGCGCGGCGTCTATCTCGATGCGCATGAGGCGGCTTCGCGCCAGGCGCTGGCGGCGCTGGCCGAGGGCGACACCAGCCCGTTCATGCGGCCGTGCCGGCCGATCGCCGGCCTCGACCGCCATCGCGAATCGGCGCACCTCTGGCTCGGGCCGCTCGGGGTCGAGACATCGGTTGAGCGCGTGCTGATCACCAATGGCGCGGCGCATGCGCTGTTCCTGGCGCTCGCCTGCGTGGTCCGCGCTGGCGACCTCGTGCTGACCGAGAACCTGACCGACCACGGCGTCATCGGCCTGGCCAATGTCCTCGGCTTCAGCCTCAAGGGCCTACCGACCGACGAGGAAGGCATCCGCCCCGATGCGTTCGAGGCGGCCTGCCGTGCCGGTGGCGTGCGGGCGCTCGTCCTCATACCGACGCTTAACAATCCAACCAGCCATGTCGCCGGTCCCGAGCGCCGCCACGCCATCGCCGAGATCGCGCAGCGCCATAGTGTCTTCGTCGTCGAGGACGAGGTCTACAAGCCGCTCATCCCCGGGCCGCTGCCGGCGATCACCGCAATGCTGCCGGATTTCGGCTTCTTCCTCACCAGCTTCACCAAGACGGTGCTGACCGGCCTGCGCGTCGGCTATCTGGTCGTGCCGCCGCAATACTCGATCCGCGCCGCCTCGATCCTGCGCGTGACGAGCTGGAGCGGCACCTATCTGCCGGCCGAGATCGCGACGCGCTGGGTCGAGGACGGCACGGCGCAAAGGCTGCTCGCCGTCCAGCGCGCGGAGGCGACGGCGCGCCAGCGCATCGTTGCGGAGACGCTCGGGAGCCATGTCGCCTCGAGCCATCCGCTCTCGCTCTGCGCCTGGCTCAAGGTGCCCGCGCATTGGACCGAGGACAGCCTGGTGCGTTCCCTCGCGGACCGCCGCATTGCCGTGACGCCCTCCGATCCCTTCGTCGCCGGCCCCAGCCATGGCGGCGGCATCCGCATCTGCCTTGGCGGGCGGATGAGCCATGAGCTGCTGGCCCGGACGTTGGCCACGGTGCGACAGACCTTCGAGCAGCTGCCGCCGGTTTTCGACATCGGTGCGATCGGCTGAAACTGCGGCGAGTGGCGCGGTCTTGTCGCGTCATTGCCATGGCGGGTGCGCCTTTCTCAAATTGAATCATGACAATATAATAATTGACATGAAATTTTCTCCCTCGCAGCATGACAAGCGAGGGAGACACGACGGTGACCAAACCGCGTCTTTTCACCGCGGAAGCAGAAAGCGCGACCGCGCAGTCCGCCGTCGTCGCGCTGTCCGGCATTGAAGCTGCCGCTGCGCGCATCGCCGGCCGGATCGAGCACACGCCTCTCGTCGCCTCCCCGTCCCTCAGCAGGCTCTGCGGCCAGCCCGTTCATCTCAAGCTCGAGACGCGCCAGCCGATCGGCGCTTTCAAGCTGCGCGGCGCGATGAACGCGGTGCTGGGACTGACTGATGACCAGCGCCGGCGCGGGCTCGTGACCGCATCGACAGGCAATCATGGCCGCGCCGTCGCCTATACGGCCCGCGAGCTCGGCCTTGCCGCCACGATCTGCATGTCGGCGCGTGTGCCTGCGAACAAGGTCGAAGCGATCCGCGCGCTGGGCGCCGAGGTCCGCATCGTCGGCCGCTCGCAGGATGACGCGCAGGTCGAGGTCGAGCGGCTGGTCGCCGAGCAGGGGCTTACGCCGATTCCACCCTTCGACGATCCCGAGATCGTAGCCGGCCAGGGCACGATCGGCCTCGAACTGGTCGCGGATCTGCCCGAGCTCGCCTGCGTGCTGATCCCGCTTTCGGGCGGCGGGCTCGCTGCCGGGATCGCCGTGGCGGTCGAGGCTCTTCGGCCTTCCACGCGGATCATCGGCGTCTCGATGGAGCGCGGTGCCGCGATGGAGGCGGCGATCGCCGCCGGCCGGCCCATCGATGTGGTCGAAGAAGAAACGTTGGCGGATTCGCTCGGCGGCGGCATAGGCCTTGCCAACCGCGTCACTTTCGCCCTGTGCCGCGATCTCATCGACGAGATCGTATTGCTCAGCGAGGCCGAGATCGCAGCCGGAATCCGCCATGCGGCGCTTGTCGAGAACGAGATCGTCGAGGGCGCCGGTGCCGTCGGCATCGCCGCCTTGCTCGCCGGCAAGGTCGAACCGCAAGGCCCGACGGCACTCATCATATCGGGCCGCAACATCGACGACGCCGCGCACCGGCGCATCGTCTCCGGAGCCTCCGCATGAGCCGCATGCTCGTTCTCACCGAAGCGGAACTGCGCGGCATCGTCGGGCTTGATCCGAGCGCGGTCGCCTGTGTCGAGGAGGCCTTCGCCGCGCTGGCGACCAAGCCGGTCGCCATGCCGCCGATCCTGCGGCTCGACATTCCCGAGCACCGCGGCGAGGTCGACGTGAAGACGGCCTATGTGCCGGGCCTCGACGGCTTCGCGATCAAGGTCAGCCCCGGCTTCTTCGATAACCCCAAGCTTGGCCTGCCCAGCCTGAACGGGCTGATGATCCTGTTCAGCACCCGCACCGGCCTCGTCGAGGCGCTGCTCCTCGACAACGGCTTCCTCACCGATATCCGGACGGCCGCGGCAGGAGCCGTCGCAGCGCGCCATCTATCCCGGTCGGATGCCGCGGTCGCCGCGATCTTCGGCGCCGGCATGCAGGCAAGGCTCCAGCTCGAAGCCTTGGCGCTGGTGAGGCCGATCCGCGAGGCACGGATCTGGGCGCGTGATCCGCGCAAGGCCAACGAAGCCGCAAACGAACTATCCCGCAAGCTCGGCTTTCCCGTCACCGCCGTAGCCGATCCTCAAGGGGCCATGCGCGGCGCCGACATCATCGTCACCACGACGCCGGCAGAGCGGCCGATCCTGATGGCGGACTGGATCGAGCCCGGCCAGCACATCACGGCGATGGGCTCCGACAGCGAGCGCAAGAACGAGATCGACCCGGCCATCTTCGCCCGCGCCACCTATGTCGCGGACCGCCTCAGCCAGACGCGCCGGTTAGGTGAGCTCGCCCATGCGATCCGCGCCGGTCTCGCTACGGCCGATCAGGCTTTCGTCGAGCTCGGCGAGATCATCGCCGGCCAGCGCCCCGGCCGGGCACGTGCCGACGAAATCACCCTGGCCGATCTGACCGGCACCGGCGTGCAGGACACCGCGATCGCCAATCTCGCCGCCGCCCGCGCCCGCACTGTCGGCGCCGGGCAGACCATCGACACCAAAACCGAAGCGGGAGACGCCGCGTGACCGTGACCTTGAATTTCACCCGCGAGGAATATGCCGAGCGCCTCGCTAGGACCCGCGCCGCCATGGAGCGGGCCGGCATCGAGCTGATGGTCGTCACCGATCCCTCGAACATGCACTGGCTCACCGGCTATGACGGCTGGTCGTTCTATGTCCACCAATGCGTGCTGGTGCCACCGACGGGCGAGCCGATCTGGTATGGCCGCAAGCAGGATGCGAACGGCGCCAAGCGCACCGCTTACATCGGCCATGACAACATCATCGGCTATCCCGACCATTATGTTCAGTCGACCGAGCGCCACCCGATGGACCTGCTGGCGGAGATCATCGCTGAGCGCGGCTGGGACAGGCTCTCGATCGCGGTCGAGATGGACAATTACTACTTCTCGGCGGCCGCCTTTGCCTCGCTGCAGAAGCACTTGCCGAATGCCCGCTTCAAGGATTCCGGCGGTCTGGTGAACTGGCAGCGCGCGGTCAAGAGCACGACCGAGCTCGACTATATGCGCAAGGCCGGCCGCATCGTCGAATTGATGCATCAGCGCATCGTCGAGGTGGTCGAACCCGGCATGCGCAAATGCGACCTCGTCGCCGAGATCTACGATTCCGGCATCCGCGGTACCCCTGAATTTGGCGGCGACTATCCCGCGATCGTGCCGCTGCTGCCCTCGGGCGCCGATGCCTCCGCTCCGCACCTGACCTGGGACGACAAGCCGATGCGTTCGGGCGAGGGCACCTTCTTCGAGATCGCCGGCGCCTACCGGCGCTACCATTGCCCGCTTTCGCGCACCGTCTTCCTCGGCAGGCCGACGCAGGCCTTCCTCGATGCCGAGAAGGCGACGCTCGAAGGCATGGAGGCCGGGCTCGCCGCGGCCAAGCCGGGCAATACCTGCGAGGACATCGCCAACGCCTTCTTCGCCGTGCTGAAGCGCTACGGGATCATCAAGGACAACCGCACCGGCTACCCGATCGGGCTGTCCTATCCGCCCGATTGGGGCGAGCGCACCATGAGCCTGCGGCCCGGTGATCGGACCGAGCTCAAGCCCGGCATGACCTTCCACTTCATGACCGGCCTCTGGCTCGAGGATATGGGCCTCGAGATCACCGAAAGCATCGCGATCACCGACACCGGCGTCGAATGCCTGTCCAATGTGCCGCGCCAGCTTTTCGTCAAGGGCTGAGGCGATGCTGACCGCTTCCCCCCGCCCCTCGCCGGTGACGCCAACGATCGATCTCTCGGCGCCGGGCGTCCGGCATGGCCATCTGCGCCTGCCCTATAGCCGCGACGACAGTGCCTGGGGCTCGGTGATGATTCCGATCTGCGTGATCGCGAACGGTCACGGGCCGACCGCGCTGCTGATCGGTGCGAACCATGGCGACGAGTATGAGGGACCGGCCGCGCTGTTCGAGCTGGCGCGAACGCTCGACTCGGCCGAGGTCTCGGGCCGGGTGATCATCCTGCCGGCACTGAACTACCCGGCCTTCCGGGCGGGGACGCGGACGTCGCCGATCGACAAAGGCAATATGAATCGCAGCTTTCCGGGTCGGCCGGACGGCAACGTCACGCAGAAGATCGCCGACTACGTCACGCGCCATATCGTGCCGCTGGCCGATATCGTCCTCGACTTCCATTCCGGCGGAAAGACGCTCGACTTTCTGCCCTATGCCGCCGCGCACGAGCTGCCGGACAAGGCGCAGGAGGCGCGCTGCTTTGCAGCGGTCGCCGCCTTCTCTGCGCCCTACTCGATGAAGATGCTGGAGATCGACGCCGTCGGCATGCTCGACACCACCGTCGAGGAAACGGGCAAGGTCTTCGTCACGACCGAGCTCGGCGGCGCCGGGACGGCGAGCGCGCGCAGCATCGGCATCGCCCGGCGCGGCGTGGTCAATCTGCTCAGGCACGCCGGCATTCTCGCGGGAACGCCCGAAATGGCGCCAACCCGCTGGCTCGACATGCCCTCGGCCGATTGCTTCACATTCGCGCAGGACGACGGGCTGATCGTCTTCGAGCACGATCTCGGCGAAGCCGTGCGCGCCGGCGAGGTGATCGCCCGGGTCTATCCCGTCGGAAAGACCGGGCTCGCCCCGGCCGAGTACCAGGCCGCGATGGATGGCGTCCTCGCCGCGCGCCATGTCCCCGGACTGATCAAGGCGGGCGACTGCCTTTCGGTGCTTGCCGTGCTGACGGAGGCGCCCTGACCCGTTCGGCCGGGCGACCGGTCCAAGCCAACCGCCGGCGCGAAGACGCCAGAGAAGCCGAAGCAATCGGCATGCGGAGAAACATCAACCAGAGGAGAATTGCAGATGCCGTTTCTGAAGATTGCGGGTCTCTCCGCCATTGCTCTCGCCGCCGGCCTGTCCGCTGCCGGCGCCACCACGCTCAAGGACGTCAAGGACCAGGGCTATATCCGCGTCGCGACCGCCAATGAGGTGCCCTATTCCTACATGAAGGATGACGGTACCTCGGCCGGCATCGGTCCCGATGTCGCCAATGCCGTGCTGAAGAAGCTCGGTGTCGCCGAGGCCAACTGGTCGGTCACGCCGTTCGGCACGCTGATCCCCGGCCTCAAGGCCAAGCGCTTCGACTTCGTCGCCGCCGAGCAGAACATCTCGCCGGAGCGCTGCAAGCAGGTCTCCTTCACCGAGCCGAACTCCTCCTATGGCGAGGGCCTGCTGGTGAAGAAGGGCAATCCGAAGAAGCTGACGACCTATGCCGACATCGCCAAGGACCCGTCGCTCAAGGTCGCGGTCGTCTCCGGCGCCAACAATATCGACTTCCTGCGCGCCGTCGGCGTCAAGGACAGCCAGGTGATCTTCATCACCGCCAACGCCGACGCGCTCGCAACCGTGCAGAGCCGCGCCGACGCCTATGCCGCGACCGAGCTCACCGTCGCCTCGCTGGCCAAGGGTCAGGCCAATGTCGAGCAGGTCGCGCCCTTCACCGATCCGGTGGTCAACGGCAAGCCGGTCCGCAATTTCGGCGGCTTCGCCTTCCGGCCCGAGGACAAGGAACTGCGCGACGCCTTCAACGCCGCGCTCGTCGAGTTCCGCAAGAGCGACGACTACAAGAAGATCCTCGGCACCTACGGCCTCTCGGACGCCAGCATCAAGGCCGCCGCCGAGCGCAAGGTCGAGGATCTCTGTGCCGGCAAATAAGTTCTGACAGACATCGCTTCGCCCGCCCCCCGCGGCGGGTGAAGCTCCACGCCTGTTCAACGCTGTCGCGGAGCCTGCCGGATGGAGTGGCTGTCCTATCTGCCCGCCTTGTCGCGCGGTGCCCTGATCACCGCCGGGATCACACTGTCGGCGATCGCGATCGGTGCCGTCGCCGCCTTCGCGGCCGGCATCGCTCGCGTCGAGGGCGGGCGCGTGCTCTCGCTGGTCGCGCTCTGCTACACCGAGCTGTTCCGCGGCACCTCGCTGCTCGTCCAGCTGTTCTGGTTCTATTATGCGCTGCCGCTCGTCGGGATCAGCTTCGAGCCCGTCGCGACCGGCATCCTGGTGCTCTCACTGCATGTCGGTGCCTATGGCTCAGAGATCGTCCGCGGCGCGTTGCAGTCGGTCTCCGTCCAGCAGCACGAGGCGGCACGGGCGCTGAATTTCGGCCGCGCCCAGACGCTGATCCACATCTCCCTGCCGCAGGCGCTGGTCGAGATGATGCCGGCCTTCGGCAACCTCGCCATCGAGACCCTGAAGCTGTCCTCGCTTGTCTCGCTGATCTCGATCGCCGACCTGACCTTCCGGGCGCAGTCGATCCGAAACCTCACCCTCGACAGCGCCGGCGTCTACAGCCTGACATTGGTCGGCTATTTCGCGATGTCGCTGGTGCTGATGCTGATCATGCGGCTGATCGAACGGCTTATCCGGCGCGGCGCCGCCTTCCCGCGCGCGGCGCATTCGTGAGGGGCCGCGCATGATGTACGGCTTCGAATGGGATACGACGACGCCGCTGACCTACGCGTCCTCGATCCTGCCGATCATCCTGATCGGGCTCACCGTGACCTTGCAGGCCGCCGTGGCCGGGTTTGCAATCGCGCTGGTTCTCGGCCTCGTCTTTGCGCTGCTGCGGCGCAGCCGCATCACGGCCGTATCCTGGACGACGGCCATCGTCGTCGAGTTCCTGCGGGACACGCCGCTCCTGGTGCAGCTCTTCTTCCTCTATTACGTGCTGCCGGACTACGGCATCACCCTGCCGGCCTTCCTCACCGGAGCGCTTGCGCTCGGGCTGCAATACTCGGCCTACACCTCCGAGGTCTATCGCGGCGGCATCGAGGCTGTGCCGCGCGGGCAATGGGAGGCGGCGACCGCGCTGAACCTCTCCCGGCTGCAGACCTATCGCGACATCGTCGTGCCGCAGATCGTGCCGCGCATCCTGCCGGCGATGGGCAATTATCTCGTCGCCATGATCAAGGAGACGCCGGTGCTCTCCGTCGTCACCGTCCTCGAGATGATGGGGCTCGCCAACATGATCGGCGAGCGCACCTTCGAATATCTCGTGCCGCTGACGCTGGTCGGCCTGATCTTCCTCCTCCTCACGCTGATCTGCTCGGCCGGCCTGCACCGGCTGCAGAAGGCGCTGCCGAAAGCAGGGATCCCGCTGCGATGACCGAGACTTCCCAGCCGCCCATCATCGAGTTCGCCGGCGTGACCAAACGCTTCGGAGCGCTGACCGTGCTCGACGATTTCAACTTCAGCGTCGCCCGCGGCGAGAAGGTCACGCTGATCGGCCCGTCCGGCTCGGGCAAGTCGACGGTGCTGCGCATCCTGATGACGCTGGAGCCCTTTCAGGAGGGCCGGCTGACGCTCGCCGGCATGCCCTATCACGAGCCGAATGCCGGCGGCCCGTTCAAGGCCTCAGACGGGCATCTGCGCCAGATCCGCAGCCATGTCGGCATGGTCTTCCAGAGCTTCAACCTGTTCCCGCACATGACCGTGCTGCGCAATGTCGTCGAGGCGCCGGTGCGGGTGCTCGGTCTGCCGCGTGGCGAAGCCGAATGCCGGGCCGTCGACCTGCTCGCCATGGTCGGGCTCGCCGACAAGAAGGACCATTTTCCCGCCCAGCTCTCCGGCGGCCAGCAGCAGCGCGTCGCCATCGCCCGCGCGCTCGCCATGCGGCCGCGCGTGCTCCTCTTCGACGAGCCGACCTCGGCGCTCGATCCGCAGCTCGTCGGCGAGGTTCTCTCGGTCATTCGCGGGCTCGCCAGCGAGCACGACCTCACCATGCTGCTCGTCACCCACGAGATGCGCTTCGCCCGCGAGGTCTCCGACCGGGTTTGCTTCTTCGACAAGGGCCGCATCTGCGAGCAGGGCGAACCGGAACGCATCTTCAGCGCGCCCGAGCAGCCGCGCACGCGCGAATTCCTGGCCTCGGTGCTGGGCTGAAGCGGCGCCGACGATCTATCGGCACCGCCCCGAACTTCCGAGACTGTCTCGGTGCGCAGCCGGCACTTCGAAGACAGTCTCGCCAGCCTTCCGCCTAGCCTCGTCGTCAAGCGACGGAGGATGGTCATGAACGCAATGACGAGCACGGCAAGACGGGAAGCGACGATCGCGAAGCCGGCCGAGCATCCCGGCCTCGCGCGCCTGACCGATCGCCGTCTCTTGCGGCAGCTTGCCTATGTCGGCGGGCGCTGGACCGCCGCCCCGGATGGCGAGACCTTCCTGGTGACCGATCCTGCGACTGGCGGCCTCGTTGCGCAGGTCGCAGCGCTCGGCGCGACCGAAGCGACGCAGGCGATCGACGCGGCTCACGCCGCCTTCCCAGCCTGGAAGGCGCTGCTGCCGCAGGAGCGTGCCGCGCTGCTGCGGCGCTGGCATGCGGCGATGCTGGCGGTCGCCGAGGACCTCGCGCTGCTGATGACGCTTGAGCAGGGCAAGCCGCTGGCGGAATCGCGGGGCGAGATCGCCTACGCCGCCGATTTCATCGCCTATTACGCCGAAGAGGCGCTGCGGGTGAACGCCGAGGGCGTGACCAGCCATCTCCCGGGCGCGCAGATGTCGTTGTCGCGCGAGCCGGTCGGCGTCGCCGCCCTGCTGACGCCCTGGAACTTCCCCTCCGCCATGCTGACGCGCAAGGCTGCGGCCGCGCTCGCCGCCGGCTGCACCGTGGTCGCCCACCCGTCCTCGCATACGCCGCTCTCGGCGCTGGCGCTGGCCGAGCTCGCCGACCGCGCCGGGCTGCCGGCCGGCGTGTTCAATGTGGTCACCGGCGAGGCCGCGCCGATCGCCGAGACCTATTGCGCCGATACGAGGGTGCGCGCCGTCAGCTTTACCGGCTCGACCGAGATCGGCCGGATCGTCGCCCGCAATGCGGCCGCGACCGTCAAGCGCGTGGTGATGGAGCTCGGCGGCCATGCCCCGCTGATCGTCTTCGACGATGCCGATCTCGACCGAGCCGTCGCGATCGCCATCGACGCCAAGTTCGCGACCTCCGGACAGGATTGCCTCGCCGCCAACCGGATCTATGTGCAGCGCGGCCTTTACGAGCGCTTCTGCACCGCCTTCGCCGAGAAGACCGCGGCGCTGCGCGTCGGCTCCGGCCTGGAAGAGAGCATCGAGATCGGCCCGCTGATGCATGCGGCCGCCAAACGCAAGGCCGAGGCACAGATCGTCGATGCGCTGGCACGCGGCGCGAAACGGCTGACGCCGGAGCGTGCCATGCCCGGCCCGCTCTTCCTGGCGCCGACTGTGCTCGCCGATGTGCCCGACCAGGCGCTGATCATGCGCGAGGAGACCTTCGCGCCGGTCGCCGCCATCGCGCCTTTCGACAGCGAGGACGAGGTCATCGCCCGCGCCAACGACAGCGAATACGGCCTCGCCGCCTATGTCGTGACCCGCGACGGCGCTCGCGCCGCACGAATGGCCAAGGCGCTCGACTACGGCATGGTCGCGGTCAATCGCGTTAAGATCACCGGCGCGCCGATCCCCTTCGGCGGGACGAAGCAGTCCGGCCTCGGCCGCGAGGGCTCGCGCCACGGCCTCGAGGCCTTCACCGACCTCAAATATGTCTGCCTCGACCTGAACTGAGGCGCCACTACCCGTTTTCGCGAAGGATCATTATCATGCTCGACCAGCCCGCCCGCACCGACAACGAACTGGACGCCTGGGACCGCGACCACTTCTTCCATCCCTCGACGCATATGGGCCAGCATGCCCGCGGCGAGACGCCGAACCGGATCATCGCCGGTGGTGAGGGCGTCTACATCGTCGATCGTGACGGCAAAAAGAGCCTCGACGCTTTCGCCGGGCTCTACTGCGTCAATGTCGGCTATGGTCGGAAGTCCATCACTGACGCGATCGCCGAGCAAGCGGCGAAGCTGCCCTATTACCACGCCTATGTCGGCCATGGCTCCGAGCCCTCCATCAGGCTCGCCAAGATGGTGGTGGAGCGCGCGCCCAAGGGCATGAGCCGGGTCTTCTTCGGCCTCTCCGGCTCGGATGCCAACGAGACCAATCTCAAGCTGGTCTGGTACTACAACAACGTCCTGAAGCGGCCGGAGAAGAAGAAGATCATCTCGCGCTGGCGCGGCTATCACGGCTCGGGCGTGATGACCGGCAGCCTCACCGGCCTTTCCGCCTTCCACAATCTCTTCGACCTGCCGAAGGCGCCGGTCCTCCACACCGAGGCGCCCTACTACTACCGCCGCGCCGACCGCAGCATGAGCGAGGAGCGGTTCTCGCAGCACTGCGCCGACAAGCTCGAAGAGTTGATCCAGGCCGAGGGGCCGGAGACGATCGCCGCCTTCATCGGCGAGCCCGTGCTCGGCACCGGCGGCATCGTGCCGCCGCCCACCGGCTACTGGGCGAAGATCCAGGCGGTGCTCAGGAAATACGACATCCTGCTGATCGCCGACGAGGTCGTCACCGGCTTCGGCCGCCTCGGCAGCATGTTCGGCTCCGACCATTACGGCATCGAGCCGGATCTCATCACCATCGCCAAGGGCCTGACCTCGGCCTATGCGCCGCTCTCCGGCGTCATCGTCTCGGAGAAATTCTGGCGCGTGCTGGAGCAGGGCTCGGACGAATACGGCCCGATCGGCCATGGCTGGACTTATTCCTCGCACCCGCTCTGCGCGGCCGCCGGCGTCGCCAATCTCGAACTGGTCGACGAGCTCGATCTCGTGCGCAATGCCGGCGAGGTCGGCGCCTATTTCAACGCGGCGCTGAAGGATACGGTCGGCGGCCATCGCCATGTCGGCGAGGTCCGCGGCGAAGGCCTGCTGGCGGCGGTCGAATGCGTTCGCGACAAGGATGGCCGCGTCTTCTTCGACGCGTCGCAGAAGGTCGGCCCGCGCATTGCCGCAGCCCTGCTGGAACAGGGCGTCATCGCCCGCGCCATGCCGCAGGGTGACATCCTCGGCTTCGCGCCGCCGCTTTGCCTGACGAGGCAGGAGGCCGACCAAGTCGTCGATGCGACGCGGCGTGCCGTGGAGGCCGTGACAAGCGCACTGTAGCCAAATCGACCATGGGGCCAGGGAAGCCGATTCCTTTCGTCGGCTCGTATCGTCAAGCGTCGCCCCCTTCACGAAGCGCCAGTCCGATGTTCCAGCACAGGATTGCTGGCGGCACAGGTGGCCCAAGTTTTGGCATCGCTCCTATTCTCCGCGCTGACCGACTGCGCAGTTGAAAAGAGCACGGTTGTCAGTGGCCGGCGCGAAATGCAGCATCGATATAGGCCTGCTGTTCGTTGTAACTGTCGGAGCTGACGCGCGGCCGCCAAACGTCGGCCCCGGGCGCAGGCAAGCAGTCGATCAGGTTGCGCTGGCTCCGCCTGCGGACCGAAACTGGAGGGCCGGGACGTCTTCGCGGCAGCAGGTTTGCTGCGCGACTACCCCAGACACTCCATGGCATAGCGCGCCTTGAGGGCCTCTCTCCGGAGCACCTCCGCGAGGCGCGACGGGGCCTTTTCGAGGTCCTCCGCGTGGATGCCTTGCAGGATCAGTGGCACGTCGAGGCCGTAGTCGTTGGCGCCCTTAACGTCGGTCATGAGCCCGTCGCCGATGGCCAGCACTCGTTTGCCGCCGAGCATCTGTCGGAAAGCGGGCCAGCCGTTATTCAGATTTCGCCTGCCCCATGACGCGCGCCGCGAGGTCGCGTTCGAACTGGTAGGCGGTCCAGAGGCTCTCCTCGTCCTCACGGTTGAGGCAATCCTTGATCTCGGCGCGCAGCCGGCCCTTGATCAGCCCGGCCATGTCCTGTGCCAGCGCGATGGCGGCATCCAGCACCTGAGCCGGCGTGTCGGCGAGCTGCTGAACGAGGCCGATCTGGTGGGCGCGCTCGCCCGAGAGCGGTTGGCCGGAATAGGTCAGGAGCCGCGCCTCGCCCTGCGAGAGCACCTCGCGCACGATGCGATAGCCGCCGAAGGCGCCGACCTTGACCTCCGGCAGCGCCAGTCGTGCATCAGGCGTCGCCAGTCGGATGTCGCAGGCGCAGGAGAGCATGAAGCCGGAGCCCATCGCCGCGCCGTGGATCGCGGCAATGGCGGGGATCGAACTCTCGCGGACGGCGCGCATGCCGCCGCAGACCGCTCCTGTTCCGGCGAGCGTCTGTTCCGGCGTCAGCGCTGCGAACTCGCGAAAATCATTGCCACCACAGAAATGCTTCTGCGGCAAACCGGTGAAGACCATCGCCGCGATTGCCTCGCTTTCCAGCTGCGCGATGATCCCCGGCAGCGTGCCCCAGTTGGCGAAGCTGACGGCGTTGACCGGCGGGTTGTTGAAGCGGATGACGGCGATCTCGCCGTCGCGCTCGACATCGAACATCGTTCAGCCCCGGATCGCGTAGGAAGGCGTACGCTTTTCAAGGAAGGCGAGCGCACCTTCCTTGGCCTCGGGCGTGCGCCGGACAGCAGCCGTCAGCGTGCATTCAAACTCGTAGCCTTCCTTCAGCGTCATGAACTCCGTGCGATTCAGGCCCTGCTTGGCGAGGCGGATCGCGGGGGGGCTCTTGCTGGCGATCTCCTCCGCGAGCGCCATTGCGGTCGGCATCAGTTCATCGGGGGAGACGACCTGATCGACGATATGGGCCTGCAGCGCTTCCGCTGCCGAGAGCCTGCGGCCGGTATACATCATCAGCCGGGTCATGCCCTGGCCGGCGAGGCGCATGACATGACGGGAGCCGCCGAGCACCCCGACATCGATCTCCGGCAGCGCGAAGCGGGCCTTCTCCGAGGCGATGCGGATGTCGCAGAGCGAGGCGAGCACGATGCCGGTCCCGACCGCCCCGCCATTGATCGCGCCGATGATCGGCACGGGGCAGTCATACATCGCGTTGAAGGTCAGGCGAACATGGGCGAGATATTCGGTCGCCTGGTCGAAATCGAGATCGACGAAGTCGTTGACGTCGTTGCCGCCGCAGAAGACTTTGCCAGCGCCGGTGAAGACGGCGACACGCATCTGCTTGTCCTCGCCGAGGCGGTGGAAGGTACGGCGCAACTCGTCATAGACCTCGAGGCTGACCGCATTGGCGGAGGGACGATCGAGTGTCACCACTGCGAGGCCGCGATCGGCCGATACCTTCACGAACTTGTTCTCGTAGCTCATCACTCAGTTCCTCTTCTTGCCGAGATAGCTGTCTTGGATGGCGCTGGAGGCCATGATCTCGCTGGCGCGGCCATCGGCCACGCAGCTTCCTGTCTCGAGTACGACAGCATGCCGCGCGATCATCTGGGCGAGCGCCAGATTCTGCTCGACGAGCAGGATGGCGACCCCGGTCTCCGCGATGCGGTTGACCGCATGGGCGACCTGCTCGACCGCCTTGGGCGCGAGGCCCTGGCTAGGTTCGTCGAGCAGCAGCAGGCGCGGGCGGGACATCAGTGCGCGCGCCAGCGCCAGCATCTGCTGCTCGCCGCCGGAGAGTAGCCCGGCGCGCTGGCCCTCACGTTCAAGCAGGATCGGGAACAGGCCGAAGGCGGTGTCGTAGTCGCGCGCGGCCGGTTCGCCATGGACATAGGCCCCAAGGCGAAGATTCTCGCGCACGGTCATTTCGCCGAAGACCTGCCGGCCCTCCGGTACCAGCGCGATGCCGCGCCGGACACGGTCGGCGGAAGAGAGCCGCGTGATGTCCTCGCCGTCGAGCCGGATCGTCCCGGCGCGAACCGGGATCAACCCGGTGACAACGCGGCAGAGCGTGGTCTTGCCGGCGGCGTTGGCGCCCATCACCACGGTCGGGTCGCCGGCCTCGACCGAAAACCCGAGCCCATGCAGCAC
Source organism: Allobosea rubneri (assembly GCF_032464875.1). Lineage (NCBI taxonomy): Bacteria > Pseudomonadati > Pseudomonadota > Alphaproteobacteria > Hyphomicrobiales > Alloboseaceae > Allobosea > Allobosea rubneri. Next base: position 37,887 of record NZ_JAWDID010000031.1, on the reverse strand, counting down.
TTCAAGGCGGTCATAGCCGGCGCGCAGGCCTTCAATCGTCAGCATCGGCTGCCCTCCGCCCGAGATAGACGTCGATGACCTTCTGCTCGGCCTGGCATTGCTCGGGCGTGCCCTCGAAAAGCAGCCGACCGCGGTCGAGCACGGCGACGCGCTGCGAGACATCCATCAGGAAGCGCACATTGTGTTCGACCAGCAGCACGGTGATGCCGGCCGCGTTCCAGCGCCGCACCAGCGCGCCGAGCCGCTCGACCTCGCCCGCCGTCAGTCCCACCGCAGGCTCGTCGAGCAGCAGCAGGCGCGGTTTCAGCGCCAGCGCCAGCGCGATGCCGAGATGGCGCAACGTGGCATAGGGCAGGTCGCGCGCCGTGCGGTCGAGCACGTCGCCGAGATTGCAGGCCTCGATCAGCTCGTCGATGCTGCCGGGATCGGGCGAATGCACCGTCGCGATGCGCAGGTTCTCGCGCACGCTCAAGCCCAGGAAGGCGCGCGTCTGCTGGAAGGTGCGCACTATGCCACGCCTGACCGTCTGCGCGATCGGCCAGGGGCCGCACGCGCCGTCAAAGACGATATGCCCGGCGGTCGGCGCGATCAGTCCCGAGACCATGTTGATCAGCGTGGTCTTGCCGGCGCCGTTCGGGCCGATCAGACCGAAGATCATGCCTTCGGGCACATCGAGCGAGACGCCGCCGAGTGCGACGACGCCGCCAAAGCGCGCCTCGATGTCGCGAATCTGGAGCAGGCTCATGGCTCGCGCCCCCCGCCACCGATACGCCGCGCCGTACGCGAGATCAGGCTGGCGATGCCCTGTGGCGCGAAGATGATGAAGATCAGCAGCAACACGCCATAGGCGAGCAGGCTCAGGGTCGCGGCGACGCGCAGCCCTTCCGGCAGGGCCGTCAGAAGCGCCGCGCCGAGGATCGGCCCCCAGAGCGTGCCCATACCGCCGACGACGACAAGCGCGACGAGCTGGAAACCTGTACCGAGCACGGTGAAGCTTTCCGGCGCGATGAAGGAGGAGATCGAGGCGAAGAGCGCCCCCGCCAGCCCCGCGAAGACAGCGCTGAAGGTGAAGGCGGCCAGCCGTGCCGAGGAAACACGGATGCCGAGCGCCTGCGCCAGCGTCAGATCCTCGCGGACGGCGAGGCATTCCGCACCGAGCCGCGAGCGCACGAAGAGCAAGGCGCAGATGAAGGTTACGAGCAGCAGGGTGAGCGCCAGCAGCGCGTAATAGGTCGTGGCGCGCACGGCGAGCCAGCCCGGCTGTTCGGGGCCGGGAATGCCGACGAAACCGCCGACGCCGCCGGTGAGGTTCGGCAGCACCAGAAAGAGCTGATGGCCGATCAGCCCGATGCCGAGCGTCAGCACGGCGAAGTAGAGCCCACGCGTGCGGAAGGCCAGCAGCGCGATCAGCGCGCCCGCCGCTCCCGTCAGCGCGCCGCAGAGCGGCAACACGACCCAGAAGGACAGGCCGTAGCGTGAGGTCAGCAGGGCGCAGGCGTAGGCGCCGAGGCCGTAAAGCGCGCCATGGGCGAGCGAGAGATAGCCGGTGAAGCCGAGCAGTATGTCGAAGGCGACGGCGAGCGTGGCGAAGATCGCGCCGATGGTGACGACATAGACGAAATAGTCGTTGAGCGTCAGCGTGCCGGCTGCGGCGAGGGCGAAGGCGATCGCGGCAATCGCCACGGATTTGTGGAGCGGCATGGCGATCATGTCAGCGCTCCACCTGGGCACGGCCGAACAGGCCTTGCGGCCGGACCAGCAGTACAAGGACGAGAATGGCGAAGGCGCCGATGTCCTGGAGCTCGCTGGCGATGTAGCCGGCAACCAGCACCTCGGCGACGCCGAGCACCAGCCCGCCGAAGATCGCGCCCCACAGGCTGCCGATGCCGCCCAACACGAGCACGACGAAGGCCTTCAGCACGGGATTGACACCCATGCTCGGGTAGATCGGGAAGGTCGCGCCCAGCAGCGCGCCAGCAATGGCGCCAAGCGCGGCGCCCATGGCGAAGGTTGCAAAGCGGACCTGCGGCATCGAGATGCCCATCAGCATCGCGGCGTCACGGTTCTGGGCCGTGGCGCGGATGGCGAGGCCAAGCCGCGAGCGGTTCAGCACCAACCAGACCGCTCCGAACGCGGCCGCCACGCTCGCCATCACTACGAGCTGCAGCTGTGTCACCGCGAAGAAGGGCGTGCGGATGACACCGGTGAGCGGCGCGGGGATGGTGCGCGGCTCCGTGCCCCAGATCATGGTCGCGACCTGTTGCAGGATGATCGAGGCTGCGAGCGCGGAGATCATCAGGGAGAGCGCGGGTGCCGTTTCGATCGGCCGGAAGACCAGCCGATCGACGAGGCCACCCATCGCCATTATGCAGACCACCGAGACGAGCATCGCGAGCCAGAAATTCAGTCCGGCCGCGACGAGCGCGTAGGTGATGAAGGCGCCGAGCATGTAGAACTCGCCATGCGCGAAGTTCGGGATCAGCAGCACGCCGAAGATCAGCGTCAGCCCGAGCGCGACGAGCGCATAGGTCGAGCCCAGCGCCAGCCCGTTGACGAGCTGTTGAGGCAGGAGTTCGAGCATGGCTTGCGGCCTCTCGTTCAATGCCGCCGCGTCACTGCGAAAGGTTGGTCATGGGCTCCCAGCCCTGACCCTTCCAGACGCTGACGACACCGCGCAGATCGACCTGCCCCTTGTCGTCGAACAACCTGCCATCGGGCTGGGCCGTGTACTTCGTCGTCAGCGCCGGGACATCCGCGAGTTTCAGTTCGCCCATGGCCTTGTTGACCGCGGCGTTCTCTATCGAACCGGCTTTCTCGAAGGCGGCCTTGAGGATGTGGACGGCGTCGAAGCTCAGACCGGTCAGCTCGCCCGGTCCCTCGCCGAACTTCGCACGATAGGCGGCGTCGAGCGCCTTGGCCTTTGCATCGCCGAGCTTGACGTAGTCCTCGGTGGTCGGCGGGATGCAGTTGAACACGCCCTCCATCTCGCTGGCTGCAATGTTCTTCAGCACCGTCGAGGGCGGCGAGACCATCTCCCAGACGACCTGGCCGGTGAAGCCGAGCTGGCGTGCCTGCTTGGTGATGAGAGCGCCTTCCGCCGGATAGCCGCGGATCAGCAGCACCGCCGGGTTCTTGCCCTTGAGATTCGTCAGCGCGGCAGAGAAATCGGTGTCATTGAGCTTGTAGTATTCCTCGCCGAGAACATTGGCGCCGAGGCCCTTCAGATCCGCCATGAGCTTGGACTGCGAGCCCATGAAGCCGGCATGAAAGCGGTCGGTCATGACGGCGACGGAGCCGAACTTGCGCGCCTTGAACAACTCGACCACGGCGATGTTGTAGCCGCTGACCGTCGCCTGGTTGCGGAAGATATTCTTGCCGTTGGTCAGCTCATCGGCGATCGAGCCGTCGATGAGCTGCGTGACCTTGTCGCTGCGCTCGATGATGGGTTTGAGGGCCGGCGCGACGCCGCTGGCGAGCGGGCCGATGATGTAGCGGACATCGGCCGCCATGAGCTTGCGCAGTGCGGCAACGCCGACGGTCGGGCTCGCCTGATCGTCTTCCGTGACGATCCTGATCTTGTAAATCGTAGCGCCGACCTTGACGCCGCCGGCGGCGTTGATCTGCTCGGCAGCGAGGTGGATGCCCCGGCTCTCGGGCAGGCCGTAGAAGGTTGCCGGGCCGGTGATCGGGTGAAGATCGCCGATGGCGATCTCCTGAGCCTGAGCGATGGACGGGCCGGCCCCGAAAAGGCCGGTAGCAAGGCAGAGCGACAGCGTCGTGACGAACGTCTTCATTGTCTTTTCCTCCCTTTGTTATGGCTATGCATAGGGCCGACTGGTCCGTGGCTGTTCAGGCCGCAGCTTCCGCCAGCTTCTTCTTGATCTCGTGCTTCTTGATCTTGCCGGCCGGGGTCTTCGGCAATTCATCCATGAAGACGATCTGCCGGGGCGCCTTGAAGCCGGCGATCTTGCCGCGGACGTAAGCGATGAGGTCTTCCGCGCTGGCCGCGCCCGCGCTCTCGGGCACGATCGCCGCGACGACGCGCTCGCCATAATCGTCGTCTGGCAGGCCGAAGACGGCGCAGTCGCGCACGGCCGGGTGAGAGATCAGCGTCAGCTCGACCTCCTTGGCAAAGATGTTCTCGCCACCGGAGCGGATCATGTCCTTCTTGCGGTCGACGAGATGGACCAAGCCCTTCTCGTCGATCCGCCCGAGATCGCCGGTATGCAGCCAGCCACCAGCGAAGGCTTCGCGCGTTGCCTCGGGACGGTTGAGATAACCGCTCATCAGTGCAGGCGAGCGGATGCAGATCTCGCCTAGCTCGCCCTGCGGCACCTCGTTCATGTGCTCGTCGAGCAGCGCGACCTGCGTGCCCGGCACCGGCCGACCTATGGAGAGCGGCTGGTCGAGCGATTCCTCCGGCCGGTTAATGCAGATATAGGGGCCGCCCTCGGTCAGCCCGTAGGCGTTGGCGATGCCGATCCGTGCAGCGCCGCGCTCGCGAAAGGCCTCGACGACCTTCAGGATCAGCGTCGAGGGATCATAGTTGGCGTAGGCGATGAGCTTCATCGAGCTCATGTCGCTTGTTGGCCAGGCCTTGGATTCGACCATCTGCCGCAGCACCAGCGGCACGCCGAACATGCCGTTGAGCGCGTGCTTCTCGATCGCCTGCACAGCGCTTTCGGGCTCGAAGCGCTCGGCGATATAGGCCGCGCCGCGCTGCATGAAGTACAGCTTGAGATAGTCCCAGGCGCCGGTGTGGAAGAGCGGCATGTAGCAGAAGAAGCGCTCGGAGCGCTTGATTCCGAACACGGGCAGCGCATTGAGCGCATCGAGAACCGTGCGGCGATGCGAGATGATCGCACCCTTTGGTCGGCCGGTCGTACCGGAGGTGTAGAGCACGAGATGCGGATCGTCCCAGCTCGTCGCGCTCGAGACCGGCCTGTCCGCCGTCATCGCCATCATCTGCGCGAAGGTGACGACGCCATCCTGCTCCGGACCGCGCAGCACGATCTGCGGCCGGTCGGCCAGCGGCTCGATGGCCTCCAGCGCCAGTGCGTGGAACTCGGAGCTGGTCACGACCAGCCGCGGCTGGCAGTTGTTGAGGATGTAGGAGATTTCGCTGGCGCGCAGCCACATATTGACCGGCACCAGCACGGCACCCATCCCGGCCAGCGCATAGCCGAGCAAGACGTATTCGTCGCTGTTGCGGTCGAGCATCGCGACGCGGCTGCCATGGCCGATGCCGAGCGCGGTCAGACCCTGCTGGATGCGGGCCATGTCGGCGCCGAACTCGGTCCAGCTCCGGACGCGGTCGCCGAAGATCAAAGCGGGCTCGTCCGGGGCCCAGCGGATGTTGTCGGCGACGACGTCTCCGAGGAGATAGGGCAGGCCGGCGATCTCAGGCTGCACTGAAGCCTCCATCGACCATGACGGTGGAGGCGGTGGTGAAAGAGGACCAGTCCGAGCACAGGAACGCGGCTGTGTGCGCGATGTCCTCCGGCCTGCCGAGCCGACCGATCGGCAGAACGGTCGGCCTGGAGTGCTGCAGCGTCCTCTGCGTCATCGGCGTCTCGATGACGCCGGGGCAGATGCAGTTCACGCGGATGTTCTTCGGCCCGCATTCGATGGCGAGCGCGCGCGACAGCGAGAGAACGCCGCCTTTGGAGGCCGAGTAGGCGTTGAGCTTCTCCCAGCCGGTGACCGCGACGACGGAGGCGACCGTGACGATGCTGCCGCCACCACCTTGCTTCTCCATCGCGGCCACCGCCGCGCGGCAGACATAAAATGTGCCTGTCAGGTTGACCGCGATGATCTTGTCCCAGGTCTCGTCGGTGACGCGCGTGATCGGCCCATCCGACGACGGCCGCCAGATGCCGGCGCAGTTGACGACGGCGTCGATGCCGCCGAGCGCCGCGCTTGCAGCCTCGAAGGCCTCCTCAACGGAGGCTGCGGAGGCGATGTCGCAAGCGCGGCCGACATGCCCCGCACCCAACGCCTCCGCCTCGCGACTGGCTGCTGCTTCGTCGAGATCGAGGATTGCGACTTTGGCTCCGGCCTCGGCACAGATGCGAGCGACGCTCGCACCGATGCCGCTAGCGCCGCCGGTGACGAGGACGCGCTTGTCCTCCAACATCGATGTCACTTGGTGTTCCCTCCGTGGCAACGTCCTTTTCGGACGCGTTTTCTTCGGCGCGCTTCATGCGCTGCCTGGCCGCTTTCGGCCGCTTGGTCGCTTTTCGGCTTTCGGCGCCTTGGCGACACCGTCGATCACCATGCCGCTGAGTTCGCTTGCGATCTCCTGCGGCGTGCGGCCGGAATGGACCGCCCAGCGATGCACGGTTGAGAGCAGGCCGAGGATCGCGAGCATCGCGATTTTCGGATCCTGCGTCCGGAATTCGCCGGAGCGCTGGCCATCCTCGATGATGTGCTGGATCCAGTTCTCGAAAGCGCGCTCGCGCGTTGCGAGCGACTTGCGCGACGCTGCATCGAATTCGTGGCGCTCGCGCCAGAAAATCGTGAGGAAGCGGCTGTTCTCGATGTTGTAGAGAACCTGCAATTCGACGAAGCGCCTCAGGCGATCCGTCACGTCGTCCTGCGAGTGCGCAAGCGTTTCCTGCGTCTTGAAGAACTCGACAGTGACGTCCTCGTAGAGCGTCTCCAGCAGGTGAGATTTGTTGCGGTAGTAGTGGTAGATCGCCGGCTTGCTGACCCCGCACGCGTCGGCGATGTCGTTCATCGAGGTAGCGCGGAAGCCCTTGCTGTCGAAGAGCTCCAGCGCGCGCTCATAGACGACGCGGCGGACGCTGTCGGCGCGGCTTCCATCCGCTCCCGCACGCGGAAGCGCCTTGATCGGGATCGATCGAGACATCTTGCCTTTCCTCGCGGCCCGGTCTGTCGCCGAGCTCCATGCCGATACATTACTTACCGGTCGGTAAGATTGTCAACATGGCCGTCGTTGGCGTGTTCTGAAGGGCCATAGGAGCATTCCTGGAAAAATGGCCCGCCGGGTAGGGCCTTGCGTGGATGCGCCACAAGCGGGCATTGTGCGACCGCCTGATTCCGGACGTTTCCGATAAAATCAGTCCTCTCTTCCCGTGATGCTGACGGCCGATCTGCAACGGCGACCAAGAGCTAGGGATAAAGCGCGCAATTCTATTCAATGCGACCCAATAACTTGCCGCGAGCCTGAAAGAAGCTGGTTGTCTGATCGTCGAAGACGAGCCCCTGCTCCGGATTGACGCAGCAGACTTCATTGCGGAGCCCGGCTTCGAGGTGGTCGAGACTGGCCATGCTGACAAAGCCCTCACCATCCTGACGAACCGCCATGAAATCGTGGTCGTGTCGCGCCCGGTGAAGCCATCTGCCGGCGAGTGTTCGCTACCTTAAGAAGCCTTATCGGTCAGGCGACGAGCTGGAGGCCTTTCAAACGGCGGCCTGACTAGTCGGCAATCAGCGTCTCGGGGTACGAAGCCAACCCCGACGATTTCGCCCGCGGAATCCGAATGAACTTTGGCCGACGACGCCAGCCTCATCGTCGCGTACCCCTGCCAACGCTGATGACGCTCTCAGTCAGCACCGAACCAAAGCCCCGGTCTTGGGCGCAACATTTTGGCGACCGACGCAGGTCAATGCGATACGACAGCGAAAGCGAGTGCCAGCGCTGCAATAAGACCGCCATAAGCGAGCCAGATCGCGTATCGGCTCAAAAGCCAGATCCTGTATAAATTCCAGTGTGAGATGACGCTTGTCATTGTGATCTCCGAAGTCCTGTTAGCGGGGAATTTTCAGTATTCCCGAACTGCCGGCTCGAAGTCAGTGTTTGGCGGATTCTCGGCTGACGATGCATTCCGCAAGGTCCGCCGAGCGGCTCCCGACAATGGTTGCCAGCCTCGATGCGAAGCCGATTGACGCAGAACCAGTCTCAGAGGCTTTCGACCATGCGACCGGCAAATGTCAGATGGTCCGCGCCGATCGAAGTGATCCTGATATGGCACCGCCCACCGTCGTCGGTCTCCAGCATCAGAACGCCTTGAAGGTCGGCAAGAGCCAATATGTTGGGGTCGCAGATGAGCTTGCCAGATCTCTCTTTCGACATGTCACAGACCATCTCCGCACGCTGTCCTGTCTTCGTGATTAGACGAGCCATGGCTCAAAATCCTTCTGCGCGAGGGCTGAAAGCCGCATGGGCATCGGAATGATGAGCTGCCAACTCCGGCAGGTCCCTACACGGCTCACTCGAGACTCCAATATGGCTACTGAAACCACGATCGATAGAGCGTCGTAAAACTAAAATCAACAATCTGCCTGAGAAAACAAAATAATAATCCATGATATCAGCACTTTAAAGCAATTCTTGATAAGAAAAAATTCTATGAGAACAATTCTCGGCGTGAGTTTTAAAATAAATCTTACTTGATGTCTTGTTTCAGGCTGAATTCGTCCCATATCCAGATCACGATTCCACGGCAATGAGATCGCTGATTGCGAGCGACGGGCGGCTGCCTGGAGCGCCTTACCGTGTCGTCAGAAATCTCTGACGCTTCAGGGGCGCACCTTAGGAAGGAAGCCGTCGTGACCAGTCGCACCACGCAGATCTGCGTACATTTTTCGTTCCCGTTTCTGCTGCCCGGTTTCGAGGCACCTCTGCCCGCCGGGGAGTACCGGGTCGACTACGACGAGGAAACAATCGAGAGCGCTTTCAGGCTCGCCTGGCGACGTGTCGGCGGCTTTGTCCATTTGCCGGCTATCGGAGCGGCCGGGTCTTTCCATCAGATGGTTCCGGTCGAGCCGGCTCACCTCGCAGCGGCCCTTGAAAAAGACCGGCAGCTGTCTTGACCGTCAGGACCTGAGTGCCGCGGGCAGGAGCCCGGCCGCTCTCGGGGAGGCAAAGCCGCTACCGGCGCTGCCTTTCGACGATATCCATGCCTCGACCGCCCCGCCGCAGCAGCGTTCGACAACCCGGTCGAACTGTCGAAGCCCGGCGACTTTGGAGTTTGCCATGGCTCTTGAACTGGTTCGCTTGCAGGCCGTCCCAAAGCCTTGGGGCTCACGTGATCTCCAGCCCTGGAGTGGGGTCGATCATCATGGCGCCGCCATCGGCGAAATCTGGTTGCAGCGCCTCGATCCTGCTCTTGATCCCGCCTTGCTATTCAAGCTGCTGTTCACGAGCGAAGCTCTCTCGATCCAGGTGCATCCCGATGACGACGCTGCCCACGCGATGGGGCTTGCACGCGGCAAGACGGAAGCCTGGTACGTGCTCGCAGCCGAGCCCGGCGCCACGGTGGCAGTCGGCCTGAAGTCGTCACTCTCACGGGCACAGCTGCGAGCCGCAATCGAGGACGGTTCAATCTGTCAACGCCTGTCCTGGCGAACCGCTGTTGCGGGGGATGTCATCTTCGTACCGGCAGGGACTATACACGCGATCGGCCCGGGCCTCGTGCTCGCCGAGATTCAGCAGCGCAGCGACACGACCTTCCGCCTGTTCGATCACGGTCGCCAACGCGAGCTTCATATCGAGCCCGGTGTTGCTGTCGCCCATGTCGGACCGGCCGCAAGACAGGCGCCGACGCGGCGTTTGAGTGATGCCAGGACGCTGCTCCTGGCGACCGCGTTCTTCAGCTTCGAGCGCTTCGAGCTTGCGCCCCAGTCGCTATGGGAACTCCGCGCGCAGGCCGAGACTTGGCTGCTGGTAATCGCTGGAGAGGGCCGGATCGGGCCGTGGCGCGCGCAGATGGGCGAAGGCTGCTTCGTGCAGGCTGAGACCACGCATCTCGCCGCCGGGCGAACGGGCCTGACCTGCCTCGTCGCCTATGATGCCGCCTTGCCCAGCCATGACCTTCTTCGGCCGATTGCAGTCCGAAATGCGACCGCCCCGGCCGTCAGCACGATTCACCGGCCTCTGCTGCTCGCCGCGAGGGCGAATACGCAGATGCCAACCACAGAGGCACGAGCATGACCGCACTTCACCGGATCGCCTTCATCGGCAACTCGCTGCCACGCCGCTGCGGCATCGCGACCTTCACCACCGATCTGCAGCAGGCGCTGGCCGCATCGGCCCCCGATCTGGTGACATCGATCGTAGCGATGAACGATAGCGACGGGTACGACTATCCGAGTTCCGTCGGGTTCCAGATCCGCGATGACCGAATAGAGGACTATGCGCGCGCTGCCGATTTCCTGAACGAGGGCCGGTTCGACGTCGTCTCGCTGCAGCACGAATTTGGCATCTTCGGCGGCGAGGCGGGCGCGCATGTCGCCGGATTGCTCTCACGCCTGACGATGCCGGTCGTCACCACGCTCCATACCGTCTTGTCAAAGCCGAGTCCGGCGCAGCGCGGCGTCATGGAGCGGATCGTCGACGCCTCGTCCCGTGTGGTCGTCATGGCGGAAAAAGGGCGCGACATGCTGCGCACCATCTATCGGCTTCCCGCCGACAAGATCGAGGTGATCGCGCACGGCATCCCCGATTTTGCTTTCGTCGAGCCGGACGAGGCCAAGGCCAGGCTCGGCTTCGCCGGCCGCTCGGTGATCCTGACCTTCGGGTTGCTCTCGCCCAATAAGGGCATCGAGGTGATGATCGATGCGATGCCGTCGATCCTGAGACGCCGGCCCGACGCCATCTATGTCGTCCTGGGGGCCACCCACCCTCATCTCGTCCGCGAGCAGGGCGAAGCCTATCGCATTGGCCTGCAGAAGCGCGTCCACGAGCTCGGCATCGAGGATCATGTCGTCTTCCTTGACCAGTTCGTCGATCGCGAGACGCTGCTCGGCTTCATCGCGATGTGCGACGTCTACGTGACGCCTTATCTCAACGAGGCGCAGATGACCTCGGGCACTCTGGCCTACAGCTTCGGGCTCGGAAAAGCGGTCGTCTCGACGCCGTATTGGCATGCTCAGGAACTGCTCGCCGATGGCCGCGGCGTGCTGGTGCCGTTCAGCGACGTCGTCGCGACCGGCGACGAAATCGCAGGATTGCTGACCGACACGATCAGGCGACAGGCCATGCGCCGGCGCGCCTATGCCAGCAGCCGGTCCATGACCTGGGAGCAGACTGCAAAGCGCTATCTCGCCACATTCGAGTCGGCGCGGCGTACCCGTTTGCTGAACGTGATTGCTGGGACAGCGCAGATAAGACCACCCCTTCAGCCATCCGCACCACCGGAGCTGCGGACGGACCATCTCCATTGCATGTGCGACGACACTGGCCTCTTCCAGCACGCCGTCCACTCTGTGCCGGACCGCGCGCATGGCTACTGCGTCGACGACAACGCCCGGGCGCTGCTTCTGTCCTGCCTTCTCGGAAGCGCCGGCGAGCAGCACCTGTCCGAGCCTCTGACAGCGCGGTTCGCCTCCTTCGTCCAGCATGCCTGGAATCCGCAGGCGCAGCGCTTCCGCAACTTCATGAGCTTCGATCGACGCTGGCTCGAGGAGGTCGGTTCGGAGGACAGCCATGGCCGGACGCTCTGGGCTCTCGGCGAATGCGCCCGCAGCGACATCAGCCCGACACGGCGGCGCTGGGCCGCCGCGTTGTTCGCCGAGGCCCTGCCCACGGTCGATAGCTTCCGCTCGCCCCGTGCCTGGGGGTTCGCCCTGCTCGGCCTGGACGCCTACTGCACCGTGGTCGCGGCGCCGTCCTCCACCGTCCGGCTGCGCTCCTTGCTGGCTGACCGTCTGCTCGCCCTGCTGTCGACGGTCGAGACGCCGGACTGGGTCTGGTTCGAGGAAGTCCTCTCTTATGACAATGCCCGATTGCCGCAGGCCTTGATCGCCACCGGGCGTTCGATGCAGGTTCCCGCCTATGTCGGGGCCGGCCTGCGCTCGCTGCGCTGGCTGGTCGAGGTGCAGAGCACGCCCGCAGGTCAGTTTCGGCCAGTGGGCTCGGAGAGCTTCGGCGACAGGCTCAGCCCGCCCAAAGCGTTCGACCAGCAGCCCCTGGAGGCCACGGCGACCATCTCAGCTTGTCTTGCTGCCTGGCGCGCCGATGGCGACACGCAATGGCGGGCGGAGGCGATGCGCGCTTTCGCCTGGTTCATGGGCGAAAATGATCTGTCGACCCCGCTGGTCGATCTGGAAACCGGCGCCTGCCGCGACGGCCTGCACCGTGACCGGCCGAATGAGAACCGCGGCGGGGAATCCGTGGTATCCTACCTTCTCAGCCTCGCCGAAATTCGCCAACTCTCCCGCATGACCGGGGACCGCCCGAAACTGGCGCCGCTTCGGGTCCTGCACGCCTGAGCCTTTGGCGATCCGCCCAAACTCAATTGAGGCCGCCTTGCCGCTAGCCACCTTCCTGAACCGGCAGGCCTTGCACCTGCACCCTGATCCCGCCCGGGTCGTAGTGCGCCGCTTCGGACCTTCGCCCGATCCACGCGACATGAACCCCAGAGACAAACTCCGGGCGAACCACATCGTCGCGCGTGTGATGGGACTTGGCCAAGCGGCGGCGGCCAGCCAGCTCGCCGAGGTGTTGGAGAACTTCAACGGCCGGCACCGGAACCTGCTCGAACGCTTCGAGGCACGCACCGACGAAATGGAGGAGGTGTTCACGGCGCATGGCGAGTTCACCAGCACGCAACGCCAGCTGATCGGATCCTATTTCCTGCACGAGTATTCGTTCGAAGCCGCGGCGCTTTTCAACCCGAGCATCGTCTCGCATCCCGACCAGTCCGGCGCGCCGCCTGGTGGACGTCGCTTCATTCTAAGCGTACGCGCCGTCGGCGAGGGGCATATCTCGTCCCTGACCTTCCGCTCCGGCACGATCGCCGCCGACGGTAGCTTGAGCGTCGATCCGACCTCGCGTCTCGCGACGATTGCGACCTTCCGCAACCGCATGGTCCGTCTCGATGGCGACGACGTCGAAGTGGTCTTCGCCTCAGACGGCGACATCAGCGAGCGGGTGATCTTCCCGATCACGGCGTCGCAGTCGAACGGGATCGAGGATGCCCGCTTCGTCGAATTCGACGAGGACGGGCGAACCGTGTTCCGCGCGACCTACACGGCCTATGATGGCAGGGGGATACGCTCCGAGCTGATCGAGACCACCGATTTCCTGTCGTTCCGGATGTCGCCGCTGCGAGGCAGTGCGGCGGTGAACAAGGGTATGGCGCTGTTCCCTCGCAGGATCGACGGCCGCTACGCCATGATTGCGCGGCAGGACAACGAGAACCTCTATCTCGTCTATTCGGACGACTTGATGAACTGGGACGGCGGCGTCGCTATCCTGAGACCGCAATACCCCTGGGAGTTCATTCAGATCGGGACCTGCGGCTCGCCGATCGAGCTCGACGAGGGCTGGCTGCTGTTCACCCATGGCGTAGGACCGGTGCGACGCTATGCGATCGGCGCCGTTCTCCTCGATAAGCGTGACCCGTCGAAAGTGCTTGCGCGCTCACGCGAGCCCCTGGTCCGACCGGCACCGTCCGAGCGCGAGGGCTACGTCCCCAACGTCGTCTACACCTGCGGAGCGATGCGCCATCGGGACCAGATCGTCCTGCCTTATGCGGTCTCCGATACCTACTGCAACTTTGCGACGATCAGGATCGAGGCACTGCTGCAGGCCCTGAGCCCCATCACCGCGGATGAGACGCACGATTTGCGGCGGGACGCCCGTCCCTGAAAGGAACATAAAAATGACCCAGCATGAATCAGTGACCCAACGCTCGATCGAGCCGGGGGACGTGGTCCGGCTTTCCTTCGGCTTCGCCGATCGATCCGGTGCCGGCGAGTATGAGGTTGTTCGGATCATGCCGACGCGCGCCAACGGCGAGCGCGAGTACCGCGTTCGCGGAGCCGACGGCCATGAACGGGCTATCGGGCATGATCAAATCGTTTCGGACAGCTTCGGGGCCGTGCTCAGCCCTGTCGGGCGACGAGCGCTACAGTATTGATTTCATTCCGCAAGCCGACACCCTCCGGAGAAGGCAGATGGTCAAAAACTCGAGATCCCGCGCGGCTGCAGAGGCCGCGTTCCTGAGGACACAAACCCAATCCTTGTCGCGCAATCGCGTAGTTTCTGAAACGGAGAGCATCAACCATGCGCGCGACGCCAACACAGCCCGCTTGAAAGCGCTGCGACTGCAGAAGGAAGCGGCCGAGCGTGCCGCTGCAGAATCAACGTCGCCTATGATCAAGCGCGATCGGATTGTTTGACTGGCGCTACGTCGATTTGGGAGCACGCGACCAAAAGACCATGGACTGGCTAAAGCCTGCACCTTGAGCCTGTGGGATCGCGGGCATCGACCGATGGAGTTCGCTTGGACATCGACGTCACACAAAATCCGAATGGAACTGGTTGCTGACCGATCTGCTCGGTCGTGACATGGGCTATGTCGAGGACAGCGGGGCGGGCAAGTTTACGGTCCATCCGGCAGGCCACGCACTGAAAACAATGGAGAACATGCGGCGGGGCCCCTTCAACTCCCTCGATGACGCGCTGGCCGAGATCGAACGCTTTACGCGGGGGACCTGCCGGCGATTGTGTGCAGATGAAAGATCTGGTCGGAGTGACTGAGCAAGGCCAATCGGCCCGGCTTGGGCGCGGATCAAACCGACCTCGCGCCAGCCCCCCTTACGCGTCGCTTGAGCGGCGTGCCATCCGGAAGGTCGATCAACGTTGCTTTTCGCGAAGCCTTGACCGGATCGGAGATCGGAAGCCCCGAAAGCGCTTCATCAATATGGCGCCCTGCCACCGATCGCGCCTGCCGCTGTTGCCGCTTCCTGACGATGTTGCTCGGCGCGTCTACGGGGAGCGACAGCTCCATGTCATGGTCTACGTGCGAGCCGTCCGCGGCCTCGGACTGATTGGCAGGCAGTGTCGGTGGAATGGTCCTGGAACTGATCATGACGAGCCAACCATTGCCCGAGTCGTTTTGTTCCGACCTGCGGCAATAGGCCCAGAGTCGGGCTCGTTCCGGGATAAGGGACGGGCGTTTCAAGTTCCTACCGCCGGCTCTCCTGCATCGAGCCGGCAGGGGGGGACGCAGCAATGACCGCACCCTGGTGGCAGAGCGGCGTGATCTACCAGATCTATCCGCGCTCGTTCCAGGACAGCAACGGCGATGGGATCGGTGACCTCCCGGGTATCACGCGGCGGCTGGGCTATCTCGCCGAGCTCGGCGTCGATGCGATCTGGGTTGCGCCGATCTATCCCTCGCCGATGGCCGATTTCGGCTACGATGTTTCCGACTATTGCGACGTCGATCTGCGCTTCGGCACCCGCACCGATTTCGAGGACTTGCTTGCGCAGGCCCATGCGCGTGGGCTCAAGGTCCTGCTCGATTTCGTGCCGAACCATACTTCCGACCAGCATCCCTGGTTTGTCGAAAGCCGCTCCTCGCGCCGCAATCCGAAACGGGACTGGTATCTCTGGCGCGATCCGGCCCCCGGAGGCGGACCGCCCAATAATTGGATCAGCGATTTCGGCGGATCGGCCTGGGAATGGGACGAGGCCAGCGGCCAGTACTACTACCATGCGTTCCTGAAGCAGCAGCCGGACCTGAACTGGCGCAACCCGGGCGTGCAGGCGGCAATGCACGGCATCATGCGCTTCTGGCTCGATCGCGGCGTCGATGGCTTCCGAATCGACGTGCTCTGGCACCTGATCAAGGCGGCCGATTTCCCGGACAATCCGCCGAACCCGGCCTACACATCGGCGCTCGGCGAGATGGATCGCCTGCTCCAGCTGCATTCGACCGACCAGCCCGAGGTCCATGACATCGCAGCCGGCCTGCGTGCCTGTGCGGATGAGTATCGGCGCGTGGGACAGGGCGAACGCCTGCTGATCGGGGAAATCTATCTGCCGGTCGAGCGGTTGATGCGCTATTACGGCGAGGGTCGGCCCGGTGTGCATCTGCCCGGTAATTTCCAGTTGATCGCGGCGCCCAGGCAGGCACGGGCGCTGGCCGCGCTCATCGCCGCCTACGAGGCGGCTCTGCCGCCCGGCGCGTGGCCGAACTGGGTGCTCGGCAATCATGACCGCCCGCGCGTCGCGACCAGGCTTGGGGAAAACCAGGCGCGGGTGGCTGCGATGTTGCTACTGACCCTGCGCGGCACGCCTACCCTCTATTACGGCGACGAACTCGGCCTGAGCGATGTGCCGATCCCGGCCGATCGGGTCCAGGATCCGCGCGAGCTGCGCCAGTACGGCAAGGGCCTGGGGCGCGATCCGGTCCGCACGCCGATGCCTTGGGACGACAGCGCGCATGCCGGCTTCAGCACCGCGCCCCCCTGGCTGCCGCTCAACGCCGACTGGCCAGCCCGGAACGTGGAGCGCCAATCGGCCGAGCCTGGCTCGATGCTGGCGCTGCATCGCCGATTGCTCGCAGCTCGGCGCACCCACCCTGCACTGACCATCGGTGATTTCGCGCTGCTCGATGCCGAGGGCAACATACTCGCCTACGAGCGTCGGCATGGTGCAGAGCGGCTGATCGTGGCGCTCAATCTCGGGGCGCAGCCGCAGCGCCTGGAGTTGCCGGACTGGGCGCATGATTGCCGCTCCCTTCTGTCCACGCTTGCTGATCTGACGCCCGTGCGGGACGGCGCTTTGCTCCTGCGGCCGAACGAGGGCGTGATCCTGACGCTCGTCGACTGATCAGAGGTAGGAACGAACGGATGCGTATCGCTATGCTGGCGCCGATCTCCTGGCGCACGCCGCCGCGCCATTATGGCCCCTGGGAGCTGGTGACGAGCCTGCTGACCGAGGCGTTGGTGGCACGCGGCGTCGACGTCACCCTCTTCGCCACACAGGATAGCCGCACGGCCGGGACCTTGGCCGGCATCTGCCCGGCGCCATATTCCGAAGACCCGACGATCGACGCCAAGGTTTGGGAGCTGCTGCACGTTGCGCATGTTTTCGAGCGCGCCGGCGAGTTCGACCTGATCCACAACCAGGCCGATTTCGTGCCGCTCGCCTTCTCGCGCCTGGTCGAGACACCCCTGGTGACGACGATCCACGGCTTCTCCTCGGAGCGCATCCTGCCGACCTTCAAGGCCTATGAGGACCGGGTCCACTATGTCGCGATCAGCGCCGCCGACCGGCATCGCGATCTACGCTATGCTGCGACGATCCATCACGGCATCCAGATCGAGGAATTCCCGTTCGATCCGGTCGGGAGCGACGACCTGCTCTTCTTCGGCCGCATCCACCCCGACAAGGGCGCGGCCGAAGCGATCGCCGCCGCGCGCGCAGCCGGGCGGCGGCTGGTCATGGCCGGCATCGTCCAGGACCGCGGTTACCACGAAGCGCAGGTCGCCCCCGCGCTCGAAAGCGAGAGCGTGGTCTATCTCGGGCCAGTTGGCGGCGCCGCTCGCACGCATGCGCTCGGCTCGGCCAAGGCGCTGCTGCACCTGATCAACTTTGAGGAACCGTTCGGCTTGTCGGTCATCGAGGCGTTGGCCTGCGGCACGCCCGTCATCGCCTTCCGCCGCGGCTCGATGCCTGAACTGATCGAACACGGCGTGACCGGCTTCCTGGTCGATAGCATTGAGGAAGCAGTGGCTGCGATTGGCCGTCTCTCCGAGATCGAGCGCGCCGCCTGCCGGGCAGCTGTCGCAGCGCGCTTCACCGTAGACCACATGGCCGATCGCTATCTCGAACTGTATCGCGCCATCCTGGGATGAACCACATGCGCTCCCGGCTGACGGAAGCGCACGGGTCCTGAGGGATCGCCGCGAAGAAACAACGTGCGCTTTCCCCAGCCCTGGCCTAGGCTGCAACCCTGCTTCGACATGACTTGCCTGGATCCCTCCCCAGGTAGCCGCAGCAGCTAGCCGGCCGCGCTGCACCGAGCACTTGCTCGCTTCTCCTGAATGACATCCGCGCCTGCAATCTCGCATGCGTATTTCGATGGGCGACTGCCTGCGAGACGCCCAGCTCCGGCCGGTACGACCCGAGAGATCGCGACCCGCAATCTCCGAACGAGGACGAGAACGGCATGTCAAAAGGCGAACGACGTGGGAACCGCGAGGCCAAGAAGCCAAAGCAGGACAAGCCGAAGCTTGCAGCTCCCGCCCCCAATAGTCTTGCCGCTGCAGTCGTGAAGGCCGCAGTCTCGAAGAGGAATTAGCGCTCTGAGCTCTTGGGCGGCAGTCCCTTGGGACCGAGTTCATGCGAGCGTCAGCCAACCACAGGACAGTCATGATCCGTTTCAGGACGATCGAGCCGAAGCCGGCTGCAAACACCAATAAGCCGACAATCGCCCCGACAGCCGCACCTTCCCCATCCACGCCAGCTGTTGGTGCCGCAAAGGCCACGCCGCAGCGGCCAGAAGACCGCGAGAAACCTGTCGGCCGGCCGCTAAGGGCGAATCCCGAGTCAGACTAGAAGTCGGAAGCCGTCAGGCGATGGTAGCTCTTGCGCTTGCGGGAATAGGCTGCCCCGGCGGCCTCCCGGATGGTAGCGAGATGCCCATCGTACGCCCGCAGCATCGACGCTTCGCCCGGGCCAGCCGAAGAGTCGATGCTGCGCAACGCTGCGAGCTCGACCTCAAATGCGATCTCCAGGGCAGAATCAGAGCCCCAGAAGCATATGCAGTCCCGCGTGGTGTCATATCGTCGGATTGGATTGGGGAATTGGAGGCTCATCGGATCATCCTCGAGGATTGGCCAGTTCAGGCGTATCGTGGGTCCGCTGGGGCAGTTGTCGCGCGACGCTGAGAAGGCGCGCCGCGCGGCAAGACGCAGGTTGGGGTGCCCGCAACGGGCGACCGAAAGATCTCAGCTTTTTGTAGTGCCGAGGGCTACCGCACAGGCCTTGGCCACATCAGAATCGGGCGAGGAGCTGCCGGGCATCGTCGCCCACCCTCCTTTTGCGATGAAATCACCCTGTTGCCAGGAGCTGATTTTCTTGAACTCGGCGAGCTGCTCGGTCGCATTGGCCTGCTGCTGGAACTTCGCCACGCAGATCGGCGAGAGAGCTGCCACAAGGGCCGTGCTCGAACGCGTCCTGGCCTCTCGCTCCGCCGTGCTCTGTGTCACCCAGCCGCCCCAGGTAAAACCGATGATCGCAAGGGCAATAGCGCCGCCGACGGCGCCCCAGGCGGCCGGCTTCAGTTCTGCTGCAATTTTCATGATGTCGGGCTTTCCGAACCGGAAGAAAATCTTCCGTGCAATATCCTACCACGTTTTAGGTTCGGCTGATTAACTTTTAATATGAAATCTTTAATCCCCCGTTGACATCCGAATTAAGAACGAACGAGCCGTATTCGACTTTTTGCTTTGTCGCCAGATACTCCGGAAAACTCACTCGCGTTCCTAGGGCGTATCACCGCTCATCCTGATCTTGCTCGTGTGCGAAGATCGCGATGCGAGATCGATCAAGGCGGCATTCCGCACGGGTATCGCAGGTTATCTGCTGAATGGCGCTTCGAGCGACCGTCTGCTGCAAGCGTTAGCGGCCGTTCGAGGCAGCGGGCTGTACTTGGATGGGGCCCTGGAAGCTTCACTGTCCCTCGGAACCTTATTGGATCGAAGCGGCGCTGGTGATGATCTAAGAGAACGCGAAATGCAGATTCTCCAGCCCGTCGTCTCGTGCAATTCGAACAAAAGCATCGCGCGTCAGACCGGGCTGAGTGCCAGATCGGTTGAAACCTATCGCTTCCGCGCGTGCAGGAAACTGGCCTGTCTTCACGAGGAGACATCATGCGTTATGGCTCCGATCGTGGATGGACTTTTTTTGATTGAAGTCCTGATGTCCTTGGGGGCTAAATGCCGTCCTTTCCGACAGCTTATTCTATTGTGCGCCGGACCGCGCGACGACCTCGATGGCGAGATCTTCCGCACCTTTGTCGGGGTGAAGATTGCCGTCGAGCTGGCGGCGCCACTCAACACGCTGCGCCTGCACGGTTTGCTCGGATACAAGCGCTCCCGCGTCGGAAGTCTTCATCGCCGCCATCACCGGGGCGGCTGCGCAAGCCAGACCAGCCACACCGCCTGACGAGAAGTCCTACGGAACTTTCAGCCGGAACGTCCGTTATTTTGCGCTCTCGGCATTGGTGATGAGGCCTTGAAGCGGTCGGAAGGAGATTTCCTTAAATTCCTGTGGGCCATAGGTCATGTCGGCTGATGCAATTGAGAGAATGCAGGGGGCTTTACTGAGGTCTTCTGCTTATGCCTTCTCGCGAAAGCGATCGATCGAGCGCCGCGCGAGATCATCCTCGTCGAGAGCCAGAGGAACCAGAGAAGCCACGATATAGGCGAGGTCGTTCCGTTCCTGTTCGTCCGAGCCCGCCGCAAGCGACGACCGGAGGTCCGCCCAGGCCTTTTCAAGGGCAGCCTGCGCGCGAGCTAGATCGACGGGATCGGTCAGCGATGAAAAGGGCATGGCTATCCCTCGGCATGTCTGGAGATCGGCCTTGGGAGAGGGCGCCGCGAGGCCGCGGCGCCCTCGTTTTCTCAATAGTCCATGCCGCCGGCCGGCATGGCGGGCGCCGGATCCTTCTTCGGCGCCTCGGCGATCATCGCCTCGGTGGTGATCAGCAGGCCTGCGACCGACGCCGCATCCTGGATCGCCGTGCGCACGACCTTGGTCGGGTCGATGATGCCGGCCTTGACCAGGTCGCCGTATTCGCCGGTCTGGGCGTTGTAGCCCCAGGCATAGTCCCGCGACTCCAGCAGCTTGCCGACCACGACCGCGCCATCGCCGCCGGCATTCTCGACAATCTGGCGGGCGGGAGCCGTGATCGCCTTGCGGACGATCTCGACGCCGGTGCGCTGATCGTCATTGCCGGGCACGAGCCCGTCTAGCGCCTTGACCGCCCGCAGCAAGGCCACTCCGCCGCCCGGCAGGATGCCTTCCTCGACAGCCGCGCGGGTGGCGTTCAGAGCATCGTCGACGCGATCCTTCTTCTCCTTGACCTCGACCTCGGTCGCGCCGCCGACCCGGATGACTGCGACGCCGCCGGCGAGCTTGGCCAGGCGCTCCTGGAGCTTCTCGCGGTCGTAGTCTGAGGAGGTCTCCTCGATCTGCGCCTTGATCTGGGCGATGCGGGCGTCGATCTCGGCCTTCGTGCCAGCGCCATCGACGATGGTCGTGTTTTCCTTCTCGATCCGCACCTTCTTGGCCCGGCCGAGCATGTCGAGCGTCACGGTCTCCAGCTTGATGCCGAGATCCTCGCTGATCGCGGTGCCGCCGGTCAGGATCGCGATGTCCTCCAGCATGGCCTTGCGACGATCACCGAAGCCCGGAGCCTTGACGGCCGCGATCTTCAGGCCGCCGCGGAGCTTGTTGACGACGAGCGTGGCGAGAGCCTCGCCCTCGACATCCTCCGCCACGATCAGCAGCGGCTTGCCGGTCTGCACGACGGCTTCCAGCAGCGGCAGCATCGCCTGGAGGCCTGAGAGCTTCTTCTCATGGATCAGGATGTAGGGGTCTTCAAGCTCCGCGACCATTTTCTCGGTGTTGGTCACGAAATAGGGCGAGAGATAGCCGCGATCGAACTGCATGCCTTCGACAACGTCGAGCTCGGTCTCGGCGGTCTTGGCTTCCTCGACGGTGATGACGCCCTCGTTGCCGACCTTCTTCATCGCCTCGGCGATCATCGCGCCGATCGTGCGGTCGCCATTGGCGGAGATGGTGCCGACCTGCGTGACCTCCTCCGAACCGGTGATGGTCTTGGAATGCTCGCCGAGCGACTTCGTCACCGCCTCGACAGCGAGATCGATGCCGCGCTTGAGATCCATTGGATTGATGCCGGCAGCTACCGCCTTGGCGCCTTCGCGGACGATCGCCTGGGCGAGCACGGTAGCAGTCGTCGTGCCGTCACCGGCCGCGTCGTTCTGCTTCGACGCCACCTCGCGGACCATCTGGGCGCCCATGTTCTCGAACTTGTCGGAAAGCTCGATCTCCTTGGCGACGGTGACGCCGTCCTTGGTGATGCGCGGAGCGCCGAACGACTTCTCGATCACGACATTGCGGCCCTTGGGCCCCAGCGTGACCTTCACGGCATTCGCCAGCGTGTCGACGCCGCGCAGCATCCGCTCGCGCGCGTCTTGCGAAAACTTAACGTCCTTCGCAGCCATGATTCCTCACTCCTTCAGACTTGAGGTTTCAGGTTGATGAGATGGGATGAAGGCCCCGTCAGGCCGCCTTCTTCAGAGTTGCCGTCGCCTCGACGACGCCCATGATGTCGGACTCCTTCATGATCAGGAGTTCCTCGCCATCGATCTTGACCTCGGTGCCGCTCCATTTGCCGAAGAGCACGCGGTCGCCGACCTTCACGTCGGGCGGCACGAGCTTGCCGGTCTCGTCGCGGGCGCCGGGTCCGATGGCGACGACCTCGCCCTCCTGCGGCTTTTCCTTGGCGGTGTCGGGGATGATGATCCCGCCCTTGGTCTTCTCCTCGGCGTCGATGCGCTTCACGACGACGCGGTCATGCAGTGGCCGAAACTTCATGAGTTCCTCCAATTTCCATGTCGGTCACATGTCAAATCGGGCCGGCCCTGTGCGGGTCTCGCGACGAGGTTCCGCGCGCCCCGAGCCGCCGTGCCCGCGCGATGATCTAGGTTGCCCGATTTTTGCCTTCAAGAGGCTGGCAGCACTTTTTTCGGACGAGTGCTAACAGCCTGAAAAGGCAGCGCAAACGCAACCTTCGGGCTTGCCAGGGCGTTGGAAATCCGCTGCCATCGGCGCAGTGAAACAAGGGAGCTGAAAGGAATGGCTTCGACGGACTTCGCCCGCCAGATCGCCGGCTACGGATTGACCACCGCCGGGATCCTCTACCGCTTGCCCGACCACCCTTCGATCCTGCAGGAATATATCTGGCAGGACTACGATCTCGCCCCGCGCTTTCCCGAGCTCAACAAGTTCCTCGCCTTCTGGCGGGCCAAGCTTGATGGCAAGCTGTTCCGCATTAGCGTCGCTCACAAGGACCTGATCGGCCCGGCCGATCTCAGCGCGGTCAGCGGCGAGTTCCGGCTCCAATGACGTCGATGTTTCGGCGGGCTTTACCCCGCGGGAAAGCCTCCCAAAATCATGTTAGCCGCCGACCGCGACAGCGCGCTCGCTGCGGCGATCAGCCAAACCGGATCCATGTTGCTTCCAGGAGGATATGGCTATGGCAACGTTGGCAATCGCTCCCCGCCGAGGGAGGACTGCATGATGACATCAGACGACTTCGAGAGGCCGGTCGTGATCCTGACCGGGCTTGGGCATCCTGCGGCGATCGCATCCGCCATGGAGGCCTATATGTTCCTGGCCGACTGGCCGGCTAGCAGGCGCGATGCGGTCCACGGCTTCGCGCTGAAGGCCTGCCTGGCGGCGATCCGCGGAGAGATCGAAGCGGATACGGCGCGCGGCCTGTTCGCGTCATGGGCGGAAAAGCATGATCTTCTCGCGCCCTACGTCGCTGCATTCGCTGGAGGTCGCAGGGAAGGCTCGCGCGGCCACGCTTGACAAACGAACCCGGCGTCGCGTCAGCGGGGCCGGGCACCAGCTGAGGCGAAGGCGCCGTTCATAGGACCGGAATGTTCCGTAGCGCGAGATTATCGTGGCTCCGAATTCCTCGCATCCGCTTGAAGGTCAGCGCATGCGAGGAAAGAACCATGCGGGCGCTCGCGCGGAATATTCCTGACGAGACAGTCCGAGTTGCCAAGACCCTGGGATGGGCTTGCGATGCCCGAGCGCTATTGACTGGGGGCGCAATCTTCTGGCTCGCCTCGCCACCCGGGAAAAGCCGAACTGCTCTCCGGTATCTCGCCGTTTTCAGAACGACCACGGCTCTCCATCACGCGATCAAACGATTTATCGATCAGCGACGACCAGATCGCCTCATCCAAACCAGAAAAAAGCATGCTCTGGTCGGCCGAGCGAGCGATGCCTTTCCATCCGGGCACGCGATGCATGCCGGTGCCTTGGCGTCGATTCTAACCGGTTCTGAGACCCGTTCGCCGCCATGGCTGTGGAGCGCCTTCGGAGCTTTGGCAATGACGCGTGTCGCTGCCCTGGCTCATTGGCCTTCAGGAGTCGCGGCGGGATTTGCGGCCGGGGTCGGGGTCGGAAGATTGTGGCGTCGCATTCGTCCTCTGCGATGAGCGGCCACCCCGAACCCATCCTTGTATTGAGCGGCCCATAAAAAATAAAAATGGCAGTGATTTTCTCATTCGAGGTTGCCACAAAAGAATTTTCTTGCGTTTTTGAAAGTCATCATTTAGGTATAAGCGCATCGAGATTGCTTGGTTGGTTTTTGTTTTACCGCGCTCTGGGCGCGGCATCGATGATCTCCCCTTTCAAAATCGTTCTGAACTTGCCTGACATGCCGTCGGGCGAGCGACAGAGTTTGCCAGAAGGAGGGTTTTCATGACCACCGGCACTGTGAAATGGTTCAACTCAACCAAGGGTTTCGGCTTCATCCAGCCCGACGATGGCGGTCAGGACGTGTTCGTCCATGTCTCCGCCGTCGAGCGGGCTGGCATGCGGGAGCTCCGCGAGGGTCAGAAGATCGGGTTTGAGGTCGCTCGCGACAACAAGTCCGGGAAGATGGCGGCGGAGCAGCTCCAGGCTGCGTAATCAGGCGATGCGTCAACGGCGACCACGGATGTACTGGCGCCTTGACCATAGCCATCGGAAAGGCCGGGCTCATGCTCGGCCTTTTTTGCTTTTGAGGTCGCCCGCGATCAGCGACCCGGACCGGGCTGACGCGATGGGGCCGGCCGGATGTACATGGCATCCGCTCCCGGCAGTTCTTGAACAAATCGAGGAGAAAGACATGCTTCAACAATCCAAGCAACGTATGACTGCCGACAATCAATTTCTCAAGCTCCAGACCAAATCGCTGGCGAGAGGTCGAATGAACTCGGAGATGGATAGCATCATCCAGCAGCGTGCCGAGAACACCGCCCGTCTGCGCGGCCTTCGGCTCGCCAAGGAGGCGCAAGACCAGGCCCTGGCTCTCGCATCGCCGCTACCCAAGACGAAGCGCCCTAGGGTGTCTAAAATCTCGGCATAGCCTCCCGGAACCCGGCTTGGCGGCCCGTGTTGCGGTCTCACCCGTTCAGGTGAGAAGGCATCCATGGACATTCGCGTCGGCTATCGGATCGAGATCGGCACAATCCAGGCTGTTCCCGGCATCCTGCTCCTCGATCCCCATCGGAGCCGACAGGCGGATTTCGTGAGTGAGCCAAACCCGCGCGCCGTGTCGATCGCTGACGGAGGCGAGGTGCCCGTCGAAGAGTATACGGACGGCTTCGGCAATCTCTGCCGCAGGCTCGTCATTCCCGCGGGCGGCGCGATCTTCACCAACGACATGGTGGTGCGGGATTCCGGCCTGCCCGATCAGTTCGACCAGACTGCAGCGGAGACATGGCCTCCCGATCTGCCGCCCGACGTGATCGAATACATACTGCCGAGCCGATATTGCGAGGTCGACGAGCTGTCGGCCACGGCCTGGGTTCTGTTCGGGAGTTTCGCACCGGGCTGGAACAGGGTTCAGCAGATCTGCAATTACGTGAACGCACAGATCCGCTTCGACTATCAGTGCGCGCGCAGCACGCGGACGGCTGCCCAGGCCATGAGCGAGCGCGTCGGCGTCTGCCGCGACTTCACGCATCTGGCCATCGCATTGTGCCGGGCGATGAACATTCCGGCGCGCTACTGCAACGGCTTCCTCGGCGACATCGGCGTTCCCCCCGATCCGGCGCCCATGGATTACAACGCCTGGTTCGAGGCTTATCTCGGCGGGACGTGGTGGACCTTCGACGCGCGACACAACATGCCGCGCATCGGTCGCATTCTCGTAGCGCGCGGGCGCGACGCAGCCGACATCCCGATGGTCCATACCTTCGGCCCGCACATACTGAACCGCTTCGAGGTGATAACCGAAGAGGTCGCGCTAAAGGTCACCTAGGGCTACGGATCGTCGTTTCGAGGGCACATTGCCATGTCACCACTCATATATCGTGGCTGACCAACTAGAGGCGACTGTAAACCGCCGCGCATCCGTTTGCGTTATCTCTCACGTCTTGCTGTGTATGCGGTTCAAGGCATCGGTAATCGGATTATGGTCGCTTTTTCGGCGCCCGAACGAACTGGTCTTCCCGGGCAGCACGATCTGCCCTTCGCCTATGACGCGTTCGCGGTCATCGCTTCCCTTCACGCGATACTGGGGTTCGCCGTTCATGCGCGTGGGCAGAAGCCGGGTTATGGCATAGGTGCCGTTGGCGCCCTGGTCGTGAAAGCCGAATGCGAGGCTGACTCGGTCCCCGGCCTTAAAATGATGCGACATATCTCGCTCCTTGGTTTGATGCCCTCTGGAGCCGAGAGCGAGCTGAATATCCTTCCGACGCGCCGATGCGGGACCTCAGCCCATCAATGGATGGTCGGAAAGTAGAGAGGCGTGCCCGCAATCAAGTTGCGTAAGCCAGGCCTGGCAATCTGAGCGGTGAACTCGGCCAAGGCGGCTTCATCGGTCGCAAATTCAGTGAGCCATATGGTCCAGCCGCCATCGGCATGGACAAGCTCAAGGGTCCACCCGTCCGATCAGGCCATCTGATAAATCTCGACCTGGACCGTTACGCCGCCTTGATGAAAACTTTGGCTCAGCGAGGACCGCCTCGTTTCATTCTTGTCGAGCTGCATCACAGGTTCGGTACCCCTCGATGCTGATGCTGCAAACGCTCGCTGGGACTAAGGTTGATCAAACCGCCCTGTCGAGCACGCGCAAAGGCCGTGCGGTGGCGGCCATATTGGTCAGTCCAGCGGGTCACGGCGCGTTCGAGCTGTATCCCGATCGCAATGGAAAAGGACCTTGCAGTAAATCTCGCCGGGTTCGGTACGCGCTGTTTCGATAATCAACTTGTCCACGGGGAGGTCGGCACCGTCGCGCCGGATCGCCCTGCCGTCGCCGGGTTGCATGATGTTCTCGATTATGACTGCCGGCCGAAATGCTCGGGCGGGAGGAAAGCGCGCAAAGGCAGCATTGCTTACAGGAAGCGCCTTATTCGGGCGGATAGCAAGAAATACCTGATTGATCGCGCTCTGCGCGCATAGCGGTGTGTTCGTCGTCAAGCCGTACGGAGCGCGAATGCCGTATGCCTGTCGTGCCGTTGTGCGGAACTCACCGGGGAGATCACAACAGGGCAGCGCTATTCCGAGAGCGGCTGGGCGCCTTTACTTCAATCTCAGATCTGTTCGGGAGCCGCCGCTCCATGCGTTGACGCGACGTTGCGCCATGTGTGGAGGGCTCTCCTTTGGCAAGGGGTTTCGAACGCTTTTGCAGGTCTGGTCGGTGCGGCCATGTGTTCGCCCTGTTGGTGCGGCGCGCATGGCCGCTGGCCATAATGCCTTCCGCGAGGACGGGTCCCGACCAAAAGCACGCGCTTGAAGGCGCTGTGGCGCAAATGGGTTTTCCCGCTCTTCGGTTCGACCGGCTGGCTGCGTTACGTTCGCGTTGCCCTTCCCAAGCTCTTCGGCGTGGCTCGCCTGATTTCTAGATCGCCAGCGGGACCGGCTCGCGATAGGCCTCACCGGTGGTCATGATCGCCCAGACCATTCCGGGCGGTCTTGTTGGCCAAGGCGACGGTCGCGATCTTCGTCGTTCGCCGCGCCAGCAGTTGCACCAGCCATGGCCGGCGTGTTCCGTTCCGTTGCGCATAGCGCACGACTGCCAGAGCGCCGACGACAAGCAGTTGGCGCAGGTATCGGTCGCCCTATTTGGTGATGCCGCCGAGGCGCTCCTTCCCGCCGCTGGAGTTCTGCCGCGGCACGAGACCTATCCAGGCAGCGAGGTTCCGGCCTGAGCGGAACGCCTTGGGTTCGGGGATGCTGGCCACGAGAGCGCTCGCCAGAAGCGGGCCGACGCCCGGCACATCCATCAGCCTGCGCCCGGTCTCGGTCGCGCGGGCGTTGGTTCTGATCCGACGATCTGCCTCCAGGATCTGATCGTTGATGAGGGCGAGCTGGGCAACCAACATTCCCAGACATGTCCGCGCCTCGGCCGGAACCCGCTCATCGCCTTCCGAGATCAGGCTAATGAGAGTGCCCAGCCCCTGTCTCCCGATCGGCGCCGCCAGCCCGAACTCCGCCATGTGGCCTCGGATCGCGTTCGAGAGCTGGATGCGCTGGCGCATGAGCATCAGCCGGACCCGGTGAAGGACCATAACGCTCTGCTGCTCGACGCTCTTCACCTCCACGAACCGCATGGTCGGACGGGTGACAGCTTCACAAATCGCCTCGGCGTCGGCTGCGTCGTTCTTCTGCCGCTTCACATAGGGCTTCACATAGCTCGGCGGCATCAGCCGGACCTGGTGGCCAAGCTTCGTCAACTCGCGGGCCCAGTGATGCGCCGTGGCGCAGGCCTCGATCCCGATCAGGCAGGCTGGCAGCCTCGCGAACAACGGAAGCAGCTGGGCTCGCCGAACCTGCCGACGGAGCACGACTATTCCGCTCTCATCGACACCGTGAACCGGGAACACCGACTTCGCGATATCCAATCCAATCGTGGCTGCCTGGTCCATGCTCTCCTCCATTTCTGCGAGAGCCTATGCTCCCGCGGGGCTGGAGAGCCGTCCACGCATCAGGAGCGGAGTTCAGCGCCCTCCTGTGAACGGGCATACGCATTCCGGGATGGGCGTCTTCAGTCCCATTCCGCTCGCGTCGGCGGTGCTCGACCACCATCCTCGAGATAATTTGAAGCATCAAGTGAGAGAGATTCGATCATTCAATCGATCGTTTGTTCTTGAAACTCAGTGATAGTCGTCAGGATTGGAAAAATATCAAAATAAGATCCTCCTTGCCTTGCGGTATCAAATCGACCATCTTACATAAGAAAAATCTCGAAACGCATCGGGATTTTACTTCACGACATTTGCGCGAAGCGCCCCGATCTGGGCCAAACGGAGCCCGGCCATGTCAAATATTTCCAGCATCTGGTTCATTTATCGCGCTTGGGCCGCAGATCGCCATCTGGTTTGGTTCGCGCATGGCGGCCTCATCGCCGCATTTGCGCTGGCCTTCACGCTCGTCCTGAAATGATGTCTCCCATTAATCCGTATCTGGAAAAGGCTCGGCTTGCAGCAGCCGGCTACGCTCCGGCACCGGAGGCGTCTGCGCTGGTCTATAGATTGATCGGCATGGCGCTCTGCAGCGGCGGCATGTGGGGAGCAGGTCTGTTTTATGATTTGCCTTTGATGCCCCACTTGTCGTTGGTGGCTGCGGGTTCGCTGATCGCGTTTCCGATCGGGATTTTGCTGAGAAATACGCGGAAGAGACGCCATGTCGATGCCTATCAGGTCCAGCTGGCGCGTCTCGGCGGAGGGTGCAGATCATGAGCCTCGACTTTCCCAACGCAATCCGGCGTTACGAACCTGTTCGCGGTTGCGTGAGCTTCTGGGGTTCCGAGGCATCACTGGAAGTCATGTTCCAGATTGAGCTTGATGTTCTGCAGAGTTTGAGCCCCGCTATTATCGACGGAAGCGAGAGTTCGTTCCTCGTCGCATTCGACCTCAATAGATCAGCGATATTGGGGGCCGCTCGCGCCGCCTATTCAAGAAAGCGCGGGAGCTATCATCGGCTGTCGGCCGGCAACTTCAGCTAGCAATGGTCGGAGGTTACCGGCTGCACATAAAGGAGCACCCCCGGCGACAGGTGGCGCTTCGACCTGCTCACATGGCGACTTTGCGTTTGACCGGCCGTCGTCTATCGCAGGAGGACGCAACATCATGAGTGAACGGCGTGAACTATATAGCAGTCCCTCGGGCGACTGCTGGTTTCTGGGGCGGGAGCCGACGAGCGGTGCAGCCTTCGTGATCCATCAACCGAACGGCCCAGGAGGCGGCCAGCTGTCACATATGGAGTTGGGAGCCTTCCTCGTCTCCGGAAAGTCGGACCGTCCCGAGCAAAGGGCCTTGCTCCGTCTCATCGGCACGCTCGTGGACGTTCCTCCTTACGCGGATCGGGCGTGACGTCGTGATCCCGGCCGCCGACCAAGCTCTAGTGCCCGCTCATTGAAGCGTGGGCGATATGTCGGTTTGCCGTGGCAGATTCATTCTGCAAATTGGAGGGTTGCGCTGCCGCCTTCATCGAGGACAGCGTCCGCAGCTTTTCCTTCATACCTGAAACGTGACTTGCAATATGGGTCGCAAGAGCGCTCGGTTAAGCTGCAGTTGTCTCCATACCGCTTCTGGAAATGACCGTCGCGGCGCATTTCACGCCGCCAAGCGGAGACACAAGCCATGCTCAATGGAACCGGCTCGGTCGCTTTGCGCAGTGGTCGAAGGCTGCCCGCCAAATATCAGTTCGGCACGCATCAGGAGCATCATTGGGTCGGATATCTGATCTGCGATACGGAATCTGTCGATCCGAGCGAGTTTTCGTACAAAATTCTCCTTCAATGTGAAGGTGGCATAGCTGTTGAACTCGCCGTCA
Organism: Allobosea rubneri; assembly: GCF_032464875.1. NCBI lineage: Bacteria > Pseudomonadati > Pseudomonadota > Alphaproteobacteria > Hyphomicrobiales > Alloboseaceae > Allobosea > Allobosea rubneri. Next base: position 7,532 of record NZ_JAWDID010000031.1, on the reverse strand, counting down.
CCAACTGGACGGCCCGTTATATGGCCGTCGTGGGGTGCCCGTTGCCTGAGTTCAATCAGGTCGCTTGAAAGTAACCCGCTGATCGAACGCTTTCGAACTGCTTCTGGATTGGTCGAAGCGCACTCCAGCTATCGAGGCATGGTTAGGATTGTGACGCTGTCGCGCAACGAGCGGAAGCGACTTCACGGTAGATTCCTCGGCGGAAATGTAGCGCCGCTTGCGCGCTCATCAGCCTTCCTGCGTAGCCGCTGTTCCGTCAGCCGGGCCGTCTTCGCGTCGCGTCCTGTGAGACTCTCGGTATCAGCTGAACATATCGTGCAGGACATTGAAGGCGGATGAAGCCGAGATTTGCTGAAAAGCACGGTGCTGGGCCTGCCGCGGGGGCAGATTCTCAAACGTAACCAAATACTAAGAACAAACTGCGTAATTCTTTACAATCCGACGCAACAAGAGCTGACGTCGGCAGTTGGCTCAGAGTCACTGTCGAAAGCGTATGATGTCGAAGCTGGTCGTCCTGATCGTCGAAGACGAGCCTCTGCTCCGGATGGACGCTGCGGACTTCATCGAGGATGCCGGCTTCGAGGTCGTTGAGGCGACCCATGCCGACGAAGCGATCGACATCCTCAAAGCCCGCGACGACATCGCGATCGTGTTCACCGACATCGAAATGCCTGGCTCGATGGACGGCATGAAGCTGGCGCACGCTGTGCGATCGGGCTGGCCGCCCATCCTCCTCGTTGTAGCGAGTGGGCGCGTCATGCCTCGCGAAGGCGACCTGCCGGAGAATGTTCGTTATCTCAGGAAGCCTTATCGGCCAGCCGAAGTCATTGCAGCCTTCCGGCCGGCGATCTGATCAGTCGGCAATGAGTGCATCGATGGGGCCGCGAAGCGAAAAGACCACCCCTGCAGGCTGGTAGTCCACGGCGGTTGCCCCGCTGAAATATCCCGCCAGCGCCCGCTCGATCATGCGCGATCCGAAGCCGCGACGCGTTGGCGGCACGACCAGCGGGCCGCCGCTCTCGCGCCACTCGAATGCGAACTGACCGTCTTCAACCGACCAGGTTATGTCGATCCGACCGCTATCCTGGCTGAGAGCGCCGTATTTTGCGGCATTGGTCGCTAGCTCATGCAACGCAAGCGCCATTGCCAGGGCAGTCTTCGACGAGAGCTCGACCGCCGGACCATTGATCCGGAAACGCGACAGGTCGCTTTGCCCCTTCAATGACTCCTGGACGAGGTAAGCTAGGTTTGCCCTGGCCCAGACTGTCTGGGTCAGGATGTCCTGCGCCGAGGCCATCGTACTCAACCTTGCCGTGAAGGCTTCCTTGATCGCGTCGATCTCGGGGCCGCCACGGACCGTCTGATTGGCGATCGCCTGAATCATGGCGACGGTGTTCTTCATCCGATGCTTGAGTTCAAGCGCGAGCAGACGCTGGCGCTGTTCGGCCTCCTTGATCGCCGTGATGTCTCGCGACACGGACAGGATCGCCTCGGGCTTGCCGTCCGGGCCCAGGATCGGGCCGACCTGGACGTCCCAGAACCGTGGATTGCCGGCGGCCGTATCGGCCGCGCCCTGGAAGCGGTAGCTGCGGCCGGCACGCGCTTCCTCGATCGCGAACCTGGCTTCGGCGTTGCCCTGGTCAGCCCAGAAATCCGGCCAGGGACAGCCCTTGATGGCGTTGAAGTCGCTGACTTCCATGATGCGCTGGCCGCCTTCGCTCATGAAGGAGAGCTTGCCGTCGAGGTCGATGACCTTGATGCAATCGTCCGACGCGGCCAGCAGGCTGCGCATGAAGCGGGAATCGCGAAGTTCCGGCGTGGGCAAAATGTCCCCGATTTCGTTCCCGTCCAGGGAATGTTCCTGGTTATGTCATGTGCTGCCACACGGCCAGACGCCTGTCTCTGTCTTTTGATGCCCCGCCCGGTCAGGCGCCGCGAGCAGCCCTTGATATCCCTGCTGGAACATCCATATACCATCCATATGGATGGTATATGGATCTGCCATGAAAACGCCTGACACCGAGAAGCTGACGCTCAACCTCGGCTTCGTGGATCTCGGCCGCATCGACCTGCTGGTTCGCGACGGCTTCTATTCCAACCGCTCGGACTTCATCCGCACCGCGATCCGCAGCCAGCTTGCGACCCATTCGGATGTCGCCGCGAAGGCGACGACGCGCCTGGCGCTTGAACTGGGATTGCGGACCTTCACGCGGCGGGATCTCGAAGCCGTGGTTGCAGCCGGAGAGCAGCTCGATATCCGGGTCCTCGGCCTGGCTGTGATCGATGGCGACGTCTCGCCGGAACTGGCGCGTCAGGCCATTGCCTCCCTCACCATCCTCGGGGCGCTGCACGTGTCGCCCGAGATCAAGGCCGCCCTGGCCGATCGATTAACGTGACCCAAAGGACCTTCGCCATGAATCCGCGTTTTCACGCCGCCATCGGCGAAGCCACGAACCGCCTGCGAACATCCGACGTGACGGGCGCAACGGCTGCGATACAGCGCGCTCTCGCCGGACGCGGGTCGATGCCCTCAGCTGCCTCGGATGGCGGCACACGAAGCGGTGACAATCCCGAAGCACCGCCGGCACGCGGTCTCCGGGCGATCCTGCAAAAGCTTCGGCAGGAGCAGGCGAGCTTCGTCCACGCGCCGAGCCATGGCGACACCGTCACGGACGATGCGCGGGACGGTGAAAAAGTCCGGGCACACAGGTTCCAATCGGCCGCAGGCTCCGTGGCCTACAAGCTCTACGTGCCGTCCGATCATGCCGGCCGTGAGCTCGCGCTGGTGATGATGCTCCATGGCTGCACACAAAACCCGAATGATTTTGCGCGCGGCACCCGGATGAACGCATTGGCCGACGAGTTCGGGCTGATCGTCGCTTATCCTTCGCAGCCGAAATCGGCTAACGCGCAGGGTTGCTGGAACTGGTTCGACCCTCGCCATCAGCAGCGTGGCGCAGGTGAACCGGCCGTTCTGGCCGGGCTCGCCCAGGAACTGGCTTCGGAATTCAAGATCGATCGCAAGCGGGTCTTCGTCGCCGGCCTGTCGGCGGGCGGAGCGATGGCCGATGTCCTCGCCTCGACCCATCCCGACGTCTTTTCCGCAGCCGGCATTCATTCCGGCCTGCCTCACGGCGCAGCTCGGGACGTCATGTCCGCATTTGCTGCGATGAAGGGAAATGCGAAAGTGACGGCACAAGGCCGTTCGCCCATCAGGAAGATCATTTTCCACGGAACTGCCGATGCCACGGTTCACCCATCGAACGGCAGGGCCGTTTTCGATCTCGCGGGATCCGCGCAAGGGAAACCAGCAGAGTTTCAGACCGATGCGGTGATCAACGGCAAACGCGTGACCCGGTCGCTGATCGGGCATGGCGATGCTCCTGCACGCGTCGAGCACTGGTTGATCCACGGCGGCGGTCATGCTTGGTCAGGAGGTGACCGCGGCGGAAGCTATACGGATGAGACGGGCCCCGATGCCTCGCGTGAGATGGTCCGCTTTTTCCTCGAGACCTGAGGAGGTCTTGCGCAACGCGGAGTTGGTTTCGTCGAGGCGATCAGGAAATGTTTCGGGGAGTTATCCTGTCGCGACACACGAACATGAACGCAGTGAGGCCCTCTCTCCGGCGAGGAGAGAGGGCTCCAGGAAGCGAACGGATCACGCGGGCTTGGCATGCGCGACAGCAGCCGAGTTTGCCGGGCCGCCGAGCTGCGTGAGCAGCTTGTCGGTCTTGGTCTCCTCGGCAAGCGTGGCATCGAGCAGCGCCGCCGCGTCGTTGTGGCCGAGCTGCTTCGCCCATGACTTCAGCGTGCCATAGCGCGTCATCTCGTAATGCTCGACCGCTTGGGCCGAGGCGACGAGACCGGCATCGAGAGCGGGGCTGTCGGCGTAATCTTCTATGACGGCCTTGCCTTCCTCCAGAATGCCGAGGATGGCATCGCAGGTCTTGCCGCGAGGCGCCTTGCCGATCACCTCGAAGACCTCGCCTAAGCGCTCGACATGCCCTCCGTTTCTTCGCGATGCGTCTCGAAGGCCTTCTTGAGCTCGGGCGACTTGGCCGCCTTCGCCATCTTGGGCAGTGCCTTCAAGATCTGCTTCTCGGCATAGTAGACGTCCTTGAGCATGTCATGGAACATGTCGTCGAGGGCCTTTGGTGTATTCGCAGCCATTGGAATTCTCCGGTTGTCGGGGTTGCAGGCGTGGGTCAGGCGTCGACCTTGTCGCGGGCGCGGCCACCGAGCGTCGCGACGTAGCTGGCTGCCAGCGCGCCGATGAGCATCGCGATGAAGGTCGCCAGGGCGAAGGAGGCGGAGGCCTTGCGGGCCATGTCAGCCGTCTCGCGACCGGTCTGCTCGGCTTTGGCGGCGGCCTCCTTGGTATTCGCGATCGCGTCGGTGACGCGCTTTTCGGCGTCGGGTTGGCTGATGCCGGTCTGTGCGGCGATGACGTTGGCCACATAGGACTTGTCGGCCGGGGACATGTCACCGTTGCGGATACTCATGGCGATGATACGGCCAACTTCGGCACGAGCCGGAGCCGTGTCTGCCGAGGAGGGAGTGATCCGCCCCCGCCGAGAGGTCCAGGTTGAATGTTAGTGGCTGGTTGGCCTCTGCGCCAGCGCGGGCGGCGTAGCCGGTCTGGATAGCGCAGCCGCCCGCGCGGTCATGGCGGGCACGAAGACTTCCGGGGCGGGCGGCTTGTAGCCGAGCGAGCTGTGCGGGCGCACGGTGTTGAAGTGGCGTCGCCAGCTTTCGATGACGATCCGGGCTTCGGCCAAGGTGTAGAAGATCTCGCCGTCGAGAAGTTCGTCGCGGAGCCTGGCATTGAACGACTCGATGAAGCCGTTTTCCCAAGGGCTGCCGGGCGCGATGTAGGCCGTCTTCGCGCCAACCGCACCGATCCAGGCCTGCACGGCCTTGGCGACGAACTCCGGCCCATTATCTGAGCGAATGTGCGTTGGCACGCCGCGCAGGATGAACAGATCCGAGAGCACGTCGATGACGTCGATCGACTTCAGCCGCCGATCGATGCGGATTGCTAGGCATGTCAAACGGCCCGCAAAGTTGCCCCCCGATCGGCGTCCAATGTTGACCCCTTGAGTATGCTTCGCGGCGAGGGGCGGCGCGGCGGAGCTGGTCTGGATTGCGCAGCCGCGCCGGCTCCGGATCGATATGCGCAGGCTGAGGCTCAGAGCCTGTTCTTGAAGCGCCAGCTCTCGTTGCCGGTCTCGACGATGTCGCAGTGATGGGTGAGCCGGTCGAGGAGCGCGGTGGTCATTTTGGCGTCGCCGAAGACGGACGGCCATTCGCCGAAGGCGAGGTTCGTGGTGACGATGACGGAGCTCTGCTCGTAGAGCCTGCTGACCAGGTGGAAGAGCAGTTGTCCGCCGGACTGGGCGAAGGGCAGATAGCCGAGTTCGTCGAGGACGATGAAGTCCATGCGTGCGAGATAATCGGCCATGCGGCCCTGGCGGCCGGCGCGGGCTTCGGCCTCGAGCTTGTTGACGAGATCGACGACGTTGAAGAAGCGGCCTCGAGCACCGGCACGGATGCATGCCCGGGCGATCGCGATGGCGAGATGGGTCTTGCCGGTCCCAGTCCCGCCGACGAGGACAACGTTGCGCTGGTGCGCCAGGAAGTTGCCGCCGGCGAGATCATGAACGAGGGTCTCGTTGATCGGGGTTCCGTTGAAGGCGAAGTCGGCGACATCCTTGGCGAGCGGCAGCTTGGCGATGGTGATCTGATACTTGATCGAACGGGTCTGCTTCTCGGCGATCTCGGCGGCGAGCAGATCGCCGACGACGCGCTGCGGCTCGTGCTGGCGCTTCACCGCCGAGGCGATGATCTCGTCGAAGGCGGCCTTCATGCCATAGAGCTTGAGCTCGCCCATGGTGGCAAGAATCTCCGAGCGTTCCATCACACGGCTCTCCTGAGGCTGTCGTAGCGGGCACAATCGGCGGCGGGCTCATGGCGCAGGCGCAAGGCATCAGGCGTCATGATCGTGATCGCTGCCGCCGGCTCGCGGCGCCGGGCCAGGATGTTGATGATCACGTCGGCGGAGTGGACGCCTTGCCGCAGAGCGTCCGCGCAGGCGGCTTCGACGGCGGACAATCCGTCGCTCAGCACCGCCGTGAGGATCTCGACCATCTGCCTGTCGCCGTCTTGAACGGCCGCGAGCTTGCGCCGGACCCGGTCGATCGCACCGGGCAAGACCCAGTCCTTGAAGGGCGCTCCGTTCCGCAGGGCGCCCGGCTTGCGAGCCAGTACCGGGACATAGTGCCAGGGATCGTAGATGGTCTGGTCGCGGCCATAGCAGCGGGGATGCTCGCCGACGATACGCCCGTCCTGGCGCAGCTCGATCCGATCGGCATAGGCGCGGATCTCGACGGGGCGCCCGACCGCACTCGCGATGACCGAGTACTTGTTGTTGTCGAAGCGCACGAGACAGGTCTTCGACACCGAGGCTGGCAGTGAGTGGAAACCATCGAACCGCCCGGCGTAAGGCACCAGGCTCGACCGCTCGGCTTCGAACATCTCCCAGATCGTGCGGTCACGTTGCTCCGGATGGCGGTGGGCCTTGGCGTAGCGAAGCACCTGATCCAGCAGCCATGCGTTCAACTCGTCGTAGTTCTTGACCCGCAGGCGCGGGGCGAAGAAGCGCTCGCGCACGAGCCCGACCTGGTTCTCGACCTGCCCCTTCTCCCAGCCCGAGGCCGGCGTACAGGCGACGGGATCGATCAGGTAATGGCTGCACATCTGCTGGAAGCGGCGGTTATAGGCCCGCTCCTTGCCGACGAAGATCGTCTCCACCGCCGTCTTCATGTTGTCGTAGATGCCGCGCGTGCAGGCGCCCTTGAAGAAGGCGAAGGCGCGGTCATGGGCGTCGAAGACCATCTCCTGGCTCTCGCGTGGATAGGCCCGCACGAACAGCATGCGCGAGTGACAAAGCCGGACATGCGCCACCTTCACCTGGGTCGTGGCGCCATTGATGACGACGATCTCGTGGCTCCAGTCGAACTGATAGGCTTCGCCGGGCGCGAAGCTCAAAGGCACATAGGCGTCGGCCGTGACGGCGGATTGCTCGCGACGCCAGCCTCGCGCATAGCGGCGCACGGCATCGTATCCGCCCTCGTAGCCGAGATCCCGCAGTTCTTCGAAGAGCCGGATCAGCGTCAGGCGCTCGCGCGCCGGCCTGCCGTCGTTCGCCATCAGCAGCCGATCCAGCTCAGGGCGCCAGGGCCCGATCTTCGGCTGCGGCTGAACCTTCCTCTCATACTCGAACGACGTCGCGCCCGAGCGCAGCACCTTCCGAACCGTGTTCCGAGAGACATGCAGCTCGCGGGCGATCTCCTTGATCGTCTTCCCGCGGATCGAAAACTCGCGCCGGATCCGCGCAATCGTATCCACGCCCTTCATCCCCCGCCCGCCCATCCGAAACCAGGACGGGCAGTCTCACCGAAACCGGCTCAAGGGGGTCAAAGTTGGATGCCGATCCCCCGCCTCACGGGGTCAAACTTGCACGCCGAAACACA